>JBJTKU010000105.1:0-11282 GCA_046096605.1 Candidatus Planktophila sp.
TGCTCGACTTTGATCGCACCATTCTGGAAAATATGATGTCATCTAAGGATGACCTGCGTGAACCCGAAGCGCGCAACGTTCTTGGTTCATTTCTATTCATGGGAGATGACGTTCATAAACCAGTGAAAGTTCTCTCTGGTGGAGAGCGAACCCGTTTAGCTCTTGCAACACTAGTCGTTTCAGCCGCTAACGTATTATTACTTGATGAGCCTACAAATAACCTAGATCCAGCTTCCCGTGAAGAAATTTTGGGCGCACTTGGTGAATATCAAGGCGCGGTAGTGATGGTTTCACACGATGAAGGCGCAGTTCAGGCACTTAAGCCAGAGCGCGTCATTCTTTTACCAGATGGTGATGAAGATATTTGGAAAGACGAATACTTCGACCTAGTCGCAATCGACTAAGCGTCGATGCGATCGCGATCAATCTCTGCAGTAGAAATAAATTCTTTTCGTGGCGCAACGTCGTTACCCATCAAGAGTTCAAAGATCTTCTCTGCCGCTGCAGCATCTGAAATGGTAATACGGCGAAGTGTGCGCGCATCTGGATCCATGGTGGTCTCACGGAGCTGATCTGCATCCATCTCACCAAGGCCTTTATAGCGTTGGATAGGCTCTTTCCACTTCTTACCCGCTTTTGTGAGCTCTGCCGTGACCTTCTTCATCTCATCATCTGAATAGGTGTAGATGTATTCGCCCTTCTTTCCTCCGCCGCCCATTGTTTCAATACGGTGAAGAGGTGGGATTGCAGCAAATACTCGACCTGAATCAATCATCGGACGCATGTAGCGGTAGAGCAGTGTGAGCAGGAGGCAGCGGATATGCGCGCCATCAACGTCGGCATCTGACATCAGGATCACTCGACCGTAGCGAGCATCATCGAGTTCAAAGGATTTACCTGAGCCTGCGCCAAGAACTTGGATAATCGATGCACACTCTGAGTTATCAAGCATCTGTGAAAGTGAGGCTTTTTGAACGTTAAGAATCTTTCCACGGATTGGCAAAATTGCCTGGAACTCTGAGTTGCGTGCAGCTTTTGTTGTTCCGAGCGCTGATTCGCCCTCGACGATAAAGAGTTCGGTACGTGTGACATCCTCTGAACGGCAATCCGAAAGCTTGGTAGGAAGAGAGGAAGATTCAAGAGCATTCTTACGACGCTGCAAATCTTTATGGGCACGGGCTGAGATGCGAGTACGTGATGCACCGGCAACTTTTTCCATAATCAACTTGCCATTAGCTTTTTCAATGCGCTTTGAGGTTGCGAAGAACTCTTTAAGTTTGTCGGCAACTACAGCAGAGACTATGCGTGTAGCAGCTGCAGTTCCGAGAACTTCCTTAGTTTGCCCCTCGAACTGTGGTTCTGACATCCGGACTGTGACGACGGCAGTCAGACCCTCCATCACATCGTCTTTGATGACATCGGCTTCATTTTTCTTCAAGATTCCAGCAGAGCGCATAGCCTCATTAAAAGCTTTAGTGATTGCCCGTTCAAAGCCGAGGACGTGAGTTCCGCCCTTAGGAGTGGCGATGATATTTACAAAAGAACGTAGGGTCGTATCAAAGCCCGTTCCCCACTTCATGGCGATATCAACCTCCATATCGCGCTCAACCTCTGTCGAGACCATGTGGCCCTTGTCATCGAGGACAGGGACTGTCTCTTGATAATGTCCGGTGCCATAAATTCGGATAACGTTTCCGACTGGTTCATCTGGTTGCAAGAAATCACAGTATTCAGAGATTCCACCTTTGTGGAAAAATGTTTGCGTTGTTGGCGTCTTGGTGCGATTGTCATTAACAATCAAAGTAAGACCGGGAACTAAAAAGGAAGTCTGCCGCGCACGAGCATAAATTTCTTCGATATCTAAGGTTGCTTCCTTAAGGAAGATCTGCTTATCGCTCCACCATTTGATACGAGTACCCGTAACTTTTGCTGAAACTTTGCCAATGGTGCGAAGGCCTGATTGCGGCGTGAAGCCCGCCTTAGGTCCTTCTCCATCGAATACTCCCGCCTCGCCGCGACGAAATGACATCCAATATATCTTGCCGTTGCGATCAACTTCGGCATCAAGACGTTCTGCCAATGCGTTTACAACAGATGCACCCACACCGTGAAGACCGCCGGATGCTGCATATGATCCCCCGCCGAACTTTCCACCTGCATGTAACTTTGTGAGAACAACTTCAACGCCTGTGAGGCCGGTCTTCGGCTCTTTATCTACGGGAATTCCACGGCCATCGTCATGGACTTCAACGGAGCCATCGGCCTCTAAATTAATATCTATCTTTTTACAATATCCAGCTAGAGCCTCATCAACGGCGTTATCGATAATTTCCCAGAGACAATGCATGAGGCCGCGTGAATCGGTTGAACCGATATACATACCGGGGCGCTTGCGAACAGCATCGAGACCTTCAAGAACGGCTAGGTCCTTAGCGGTATAACTATCGGTTTCGGCGCTAGATGCGGTGAGATCGAGTTGATCACCGGAATCATTTTTGGCAGCCATGGGTGCAAAGATTAGCCAGCGAACTGTTTGCTGGTGCGTAAGCGCGCCGAGTCCGCTTTCATTTAATCTCAATTGGTGGGAAAAGCTTCTATTCAGTGTGAGAAATCTATCGAAATAACCAATATTTCTTCATAATCGGCAGGCGGGGAATATTTATAGATGGCATGATGTTCCATACAAGGTACCCTCACAAGTACAGATCATCAGACCAGATGATCTCTAGGCAACGCTAGGAGAGCGCGATGACCGAGCAAGTAATCCTCGAATCCACACCTCTAAATGCCCTTGATCGATGCGATCGTTGTGGTGCCCAAGCCTATGTCCGTGCAACCCTGCTCAACGGCGGAGAGTTACTTTTCTGCGCTCATCACGGCAAGGAATACGCCGAAAAACTCAAAGTTGTTGCCGCCAAGATTCAGGATGAGACTCAGAAGCTAGTTGAAAGTAAGTAATAGATTTCAAAGAGAGAAACCCTTGTGCGAAAAGTCGCACAGGGGTTTCTCTCTTTTTATTCCTAATCTAGATAATCACGAAGAGATTGAGATCGAGATGGGTGGCGCAACTTCGACATAGTCTTTGATTCGATCTGACGAATGCGCTCACGAGTAACTCCGTGAACCTTGCCAATCTCATCAAGGGTCTTTGGTTGACCATCTGTAAGTCCATATCGAGCCTTGATCACATCCGCCTCGCGCTGAGTAAGTCCTCCGAGGACCTGCATCAACTGCTCTTGCAGGATCGTGAAGGTGACAGATTCCTCAGGCTTAACCGCCTCTGAATCTTCAATGAGATCACCGAACTCTGAATCTCCTTCTTCACCTAATGGTGTGTGGAGTGAGATTGGCTCGCGACCGTACTTTTGAACTTCGACAACCTTTTCTGGTGTCATATCAAGTTCCTTGGCAAGCTCTTCTGGCGTAGGTTCGCGACCTAAATCTTGCAGCATCTGGCGTTGTACACGTGCAAGCTTATTGATGACTTCAACCATATGTACTGGAATACGGATTGTTCGTGCCTGGTCTGCCATCGCGCGAGTAATTGCCTGACGGATCCACCATGTTGCATAGGTGGAGAACTTAAATCCCTTGGTGTAGTCGAACTTTTCGACTGCACGGATAAGACCGAGATTTCCTTCTTGAATGAGATCCAAAAAGAGCATTCCACGACCGGTATAACGCTTTGCTAGCGATACCACCAAGCGAAGGTTTGCTTCCAGCAAGTGATTCTTCGCCCGCTTGCCATCTTCCACAATCCACTCGAGCTCGCGCTTGAGCTTCTTATCAATCTTCTTATCTGTTGCAAGCTTCTCTTCAGCAAAGAGCCCTGCCTCCATACGTGTTGCAAGTTCTACTTCTAGCTCTGCATTGAGGAGTGCTACACGACCAATCTGCTTGAGGTAATCCTTCACTGGGTCAGCAGTTGCACCCGCTGTCATCACCATCTGCTCAGGAGGAAGGTGCTTAATCTCTGTCTGAATGCGACGCGCTTCAGCATTAAAGATGTCGTAAAGCTCTTCAATATTCTTCAAGTAACCCTGGGTGATCGCCTCTGCGATAACACGAGCGCCCTTTTCAGTAAAGTTATTCATTGAAAGTTGCTGCTGAACCTGACGGAATGTCAGCGCCTTCGCATCTTCTGGATCTACATGGCCCTTACCGACATAAGGGTGGTTGGCACGCTTTGCGCTAATTGCATCGAGAACGATGTTGACGTTTGCAAGATCTTTCTTATGTTTTGCACGCTCTGTCTTCTCGCTCTCATCTTCTTCTGCATCAGAATCTTGCAGAATAAATGAGCCATCTTCAGCCCTTGCATCTTCAACCAAATTAACGGTGCGAGTCTCAGAGACTTTCGCACCTTCTTCGGCCTCAACTATCTCTAGGACATCTGCAACCAGAGTCTCAACATCTTCAAGTTCAACATCTTCCAGCTCAACTTCTTCGCCATCAATATTTGTAACGACCTTCTTGCCATCTGCAGGTGCTTTGACTTCAGGTGTTGACGCAACTGGTGCCTCTTTAGGCTTAATGAGATCCCACTCAGCCTTTTTCAAAATACGGCTTGGGCTTCCTAGACCCTTCTTACGAAGGTTTTCAACGAGAGCGGGCACGGTGGTAGCAAGTGCGCGAGCCTCTTCAACCAAATCTTTATCTGCCTTCTTCGGGATGCGACCAAGAGATGTCACTCCTCGTGATTCAAGCTCTGCAAGCACTTCCTTCTGGCGTGAGAGCGCAGCCTTTGCATCGGCAATCATTTGCACATCTTTAGCATCAAGAACTTTCTTCAGCTCAACTTTTGCAGGTGCCTTCTTGGCGACAACCTTCTTTGCAGGAGCTTTCTTTGCAGGAGCTTTCTTTGCAGGAGCTTTCTTGGCAGGTGCTTTTTTTGCTACAGCTTTCTTCGCCACTGCCTTTTTGGCAGGTGATTTCTTAGCCGTTGCCTTCTTTGCCTTGTTTTTGAGCGCACTAAATACAGCCACAATTGTCCTTTGGTTTTTGATCTGCTCTCTAAGAAATTCTTTCCTTAGAACCGATCGAAGTGATGTCTATATTATACCGCGAATAGCTGCCGTCATCGCCTCAGATTCGACCAAAAAGCCGTCGTGGCCGAAATCTGAGGAAATTGTTACCAATTTTTTCGCCTGCGGAACCAGATCTGCAATCTCCGCCTGAAGGCGCGGAGGAAAGAGTCGGTCGGTATCGATTGAAACCACGAGGACCGGGATGGTGATTGCGCGTAAAGCCTCAACCACTCCTCCACGGTTGAGGCCAATATCGTGAGAATTCATCGCCTCAGTCAACACAATATAAGTATTGGCATCAAATCGCTTGGCCAGCTTGTTGGCCTGGTGATCAAGGTAGGACTCGACGGCAAAACGGCCAGTGTCATCGCCTTGCAACTCTCGCCCGAAGCGGACATCCATCTCCGATTCGGTGCGATAGGTCAGATGGGCGATTCGTCGAGCGATTCCCATGCCGGCAATTGGCCCACGATCTTGCTCATAATAATCTCCACCATTGAAATGAGGGTCGCTCTTAATCGCTCGAATCTGAATAGAGGCGGTACCGATCTGATCTCCGGTCGCTACAGCCGAAGAACCAATGGTGCAGATTGATTTCACTCGATCAGGGTGAGAGACCGCCCATTCCAGCGAGCGCATCCCTCCCAATGAGGGACCAACAGCTAATTGATATTTCGCAATTCCAATTGCATCGGTAAAGGCGATCTCTGCTGCAACCATGTCACGGATGGTTAGAGAAGGAAAACGTGATCCATATCTTTTTCCATCTGGAGCAATACTTGAAGGTCCGGTACTCCCCTGACATCCACCGATGACGTTAGGGCAGATGACAAAATATTTTTCGGTATCAAAGGCAAGCCCAGGTCCAACCATATTTGGCCACCAGCCAGGAACATCAGACCAACCAGTCATTGCATGTTGAATCAAGATGGCATTGTCTTGGGCATCATTCAGGGTTCCCCAGGTTTGATATGCAATGGTGATATCAGAAAGGGTCTGGCCATTTTCTAGAAACAGATCACCGATCTTTATAAACTTGCGATCACCAGGATCATAACTTTCCAGCCATGCACCAGTGACATCACTTGTGTGAACTGTCTTAATCGATGGAGCATCCATAAAAAATCCTTCACGCACTTGCACAGATTGAGACTGTGCCTGGTCGTCACCCGGGAGCACCCCACCGCGGTGGAGGGTTGCCGCCTAGTAAGCCGGGGCTTTGACTGTCACAAAGACAGCCACACTAGAACTCGTGACCTAGGACAATCTTAACCCACCGCGCGCAGATTGCACGAGCCAACTAATGGCCAAAGATCAGCGCACAGACTTTCGGGTGGAGTTCGCTGCGCATTCCAGCAAAGGACTCTGGTGGCCATCCTGCGCTAAAGACGCGTTTAAGTAAAAGTGCAAGAGAGTAAGTGGGTTGATCGGTGAAGGCTCGATCGAGGGCTGCCCTAGCAAGTGCTCCATCGCCGCACTCGTAGGCAAGGGCTGCAGCAAGACAGGCAACGGGGGCAATAAAACCGGTCGGTGCAGAACGTAAGAGATGCATCCACATGGTGCGATAGGCAAGAGCGCTGGCTTCATCGTGACTGCCGAGTGCAAAGTCGCGTACCTGAATATCGCTGAGGCGACCTAAGACATGGGCGATGAGATCTTGATCTGTAGAGATGCCATTGGTGATGAAGTCATTTGCTAAATCAATGACAGCAGTTGCACCATCTCGTTGTAGGTCATTCAGATCTGGTGCAGCCGGATCGACCGCTGATTTAGTTACACGCAATAACCATTGCTCATCGTTGGATAAGAGATTTGATCGTACCGATGCACCCAGATCGGCTAATGTCGCAAAGGGCATGGGATGTCCGGCAACCACGCTCTCGACGGCTATGCGTGAGGAATCAAGTGGCGGAACTGGGCGTCCGCCTTCAGGACAACATGTGGCATCATGACACAGGACAGATCGAAATGAACCATCTGCAATCAGTATCGATTCATAGATTGCAATCCCAGCTCGAGATAGCGCTGCCGTCATCTGGGCAAGTACAGATTCGCCATCGGCTCGATGAAGCGGTTGATAGGCAACGATTAGTGCACCATCGGCTTGATCTGCGCTGATGTGACTCGCGTAGAGATCAAAATGATCATCGCTCTCATCGACTGGGTAATCAAGACGCATTGCCATTCCAACGCTTTCGTCTTTTATCGAAACTAAGACCAATGAATCCACTGGGTGATAACCAATAAGGAAGGGGATTGCGGCAAGGAGATCATGTGGGCTGGTTAATGTGGTCATCTGGACTCAATTCTTAAAACGGGTTGGGGAATTTACGATGGTGATGGTGACAAGTGATGTCGTCTTTACAGATCCTGTAATTGCGCGGGTCTGCGCGTTATGGGTATAGGTGCCATTCCATGTGCTCATAAGCGTGACAACATAAGTTCCAGCGTTTGAATAGGTGTGTTTAATCTTGCCATCGGGAAATGGACCACCGACATCGGTGGTTGAGAGAAAGGTTCCATCGCCAAAGGACCATGTAAAACTTGGTCGCAGTGCAACATCGACTATCTCGCCAACAATCTTGACCTGGGTCATAAACGAAGTGGGTAGGTCTGTCCACATATAGACAGGGACATCTACAAGAGGCTCAAACTCTGGTTGGTAGGCAATACCTGCTGTTGGGAGCGCTTTAATCAAACGATCATTGAGAGAGGCGCTCTGAGTCACGGGAGGTTGAGGGGTTGGCGTAGCTTTCTTTGGCACAGCCTTTTTCGTCGCCTTCGGTGCTGGTGGTGCGACTTTTTTCTTTACTGGAGGTGGAGCGACTTTCTTTGGTGCCGCTTTCTTGGTGGGCGCACTCTTTACCGGAGGTGTACTGACGCTCCCCTTACGTCCTTCAATAATGATCTTTCCATCCTGGGTGTAGACATCGACACACGCCGTGGTGAGACATTCATCGGCGAGAGCAACTGAATGCAGTGTTGGAGCTGATAGGAGAAGCAGTGATAACACGATAAGTGATCTGATATTCATGTGGGGCAAGGTATGAGCGAGCAGGGACGTAGATAAGAGATTAATGCGCACTCTGTGGATGGATATGGCAATCTAGGTACATGGCGGCCCGCGATGGAGATGGATGGATCCAATGCCGCTGCGGAAATAAACATTGGGGCAAATTTGGAGCCGCTGGAATTCTGATATTTCGCGATGGCAGTCAAGGTCAACGTGAAATCTTTCTCCAACATCGTGCACCGTGGGTACATAACGGAGATACCTGGGGAATTCCAGGAGGCGCGAAAGATTCACATGAAAGTATCACCGAGGCAGCACTTCGCGAAGCCCATGAAGAAACAGGGATTGAGGCCGAGCACTTAACTCCGCTTGCTCTGTTTAGCGATGATCATGGTGATTGGCGTTATGACACAGTTCTTGCTGCAGCTCATCCGTTGCTCTTGGCTGATTCTCCCAATGATGAGAGCCAAGAGATGCGTTGGGTGAAAATTGATGAAGTAAATCTTTTAACGTTACATCCCAGCTTTGAAAAAACGTGGTCTGACCTGAAAACTATGCTCGAAACATTGAAATTAGTCTGATTCTAATTCCTGGCTCAAACGCTCAAGTGAGTCGCGCACCACAGCTTTATTAGAAGTCCGCCACAGCGGAGGCATTGAATTAAGAAGAACACTTCCGTATCGCTTTGTCACAATTCGCGAATCAAGAATCGCAACCACACCTCGATCATCAACACTGCGAATCAAACGACCCGTACCCTGCGCCAATAGAAGTGCGGCACGTGGCATTGAAACCTGCATGAAACCACTTCCACCTGCAGCATCTGCCTGAGATGAACGCGCCGCCATCACCGGTTCATCAGGACGAGGGAAAGGAATGCGATCAATGGCAACGAGAATGCAGGAATTTCCTGGAACATCTACGCCCTGCCATAAAGACATTGTGCCAAGAAGAATCGATGTCTCATCTTTTGCAAATCGTTCTACAAGCGGGCCAACCGCATCACCACGTTTTTGAGTAATAATCGTTATCGGTAACTCTTTCAAAACATCGCGAAGATGAGCATCGGCGGCTTCGACTCCGCGCCATGAACTAAAGAGCGCCAAGGTGCGCCCGCCGGCTGCATCAATGAGTTCGCCGAGTTCTGTCAGCACCTCTTTACTCGGACCGTCGCGACCTGGTTCAGGGAGATGTTTGGGAAGATAGAGAACACCTTGAGCTGCAAAATCAAATGGTGAGCCGACATCTAGTGATTGAAAATTTGAAGGATCTATTTCGCCATCGCTCTCATCGACTTCATCTTCACTTGTCGCCCCCTGCACGAGGAATCCAAGAGAACGCGCCATCGCATCAAAGCCGTTTCCCACCGTCAGGGTTGCCGAGGTGGCTATAACTGGAGTCTTGGTCAGTAAGTTTTCACGCAAGACTTCAGAGACAGAAAGTGGCGCAAGGTATAAAGACGAGAAGGTTGGTTCATACCAAAGCACATGCGAAGTGCCCATTTTCAATATCTTTGCAACTGTCGTGGAGATCTCGCTGATGGCACCTCTAACACGTGCACGTTCGGCCAGAGCATCTGGATCGATAATCTCATCATCGGCGCGAATAAGATCAATAATTGCAGTTCCAGCTTCACGGACTTTACGAGCGGGTGCTTCCAGAACGCTAGGAATTTCTTCTAGGCGACCGAGCGCTGTGAAATCTCCCTTAACGCTATCGCCGTAATCTGCCATTGCATCATGAAATTCATCGGCAGCTTTTGTGAAGGCATCGCTGAGTTTTCCTGGCATATGTTTTCGAGCCATGGCAGCTGCTCGTTGTACGCGTCCTGATGTCAACTCTTCAGTCACCGCTTGCGTTGTGCGGTCCATGAACTCGTGGGCTTCATCGAGAATGACAGCATCACGTTCAGGCAAGATTGGGTGTGAATCAACGATTTCGATTGCTAGCAAGGTGTGATTTGTGACGACAACATCTGCCAGTTGTGCCTTCGCTTTTGCATTGACGGCAAAACATTGTGATCCGTAGGCACACGCATCAGCACCGACGCATTCGCGACCTGATGTTGAATTTGCCAGCCAGACGCGACGATCAACATCGGGTGCATCATCACGATCACCAGTTGCACCTTTGGACTTCGCCCAAGCAATGAGTCGCTGTGCATCTTTCTCAAGATATGACGCTTCTAGGATTAACTCGGTATCTGGGTCAACATCTTCACTGTTCATTTTCTGCAGGCAGATGTAATTACCCACACCCTTATAAATTGCATAGGTAATTTCGCGGCCAAGCTCTTTCTCAAGTGCTGGAACTACTGCGGGAAGATCGCGTTCGACGAGTTGGCGCTGCAGAGCAATAGTTGCCGTTGCAACTAAGACTTTACGTCCATGGACAAGGGCTGGGACCAGATACGCTAAAGATTTTCCGGTACCGGTTCCGGCTTGCACCATGAGGTGATGGCGATCCGTCAGAGCGCTGGTGACCGCCTCTGCCATCTCAATCTGACCTTTGCGTGGTGCACCACCGATTGCAGCGACTGCGGCATCGAGTGCTGCTCGCGTTTTCGCACTCATATCGCTCATGTTCGCACCTTAGCGAAGGTTTCCTCTCAAAACTTATGGAATGTGGGCGAAAAATCGTATAGGATTTCGACACTTATCAGATGAGCGGAGCCCCTTGATGAAGAATGTGAAGCGCCAATTTCCAAAGGTGAGTGAGCTCGCTCCCCTGCTGCGCTTTACCCTCCCCGCGCTTCCTACTCGCAAAAATCGCTTAGCCAAGGCTCTAACAGTCTGGGATCTGCGCGCAATTGCAAAGCGACGCACCCCAAAAGGTCCATTCGATTACACAGACGGTAGCGCTGAATCTGAAGTTACCTTAGCTCGAGCTCGTCGCTCATATTTAGATTTGGAATTTCGCCCAAATATTTTGCATGATGTAAAAAATGTTGATACTTCTTGTGAAATCTTGGGTGAGAAGTTTGCGATGCCATTTGGTATCGCTCCTACAGGCTTTACACGAATGATGCATACAGAAGGAGAGATCGCCGGGGCACGAGCGGCAGAAAAATTTGGAATCCCGTTTTCACTCTCAACTCTTGGAACCACAACTATCGAAGATGTAGTTGCGGCATCGCCAAATGGCGTTAACTGGTTCCAGTTGTATATGTGGAAAGACCGCGAAGCGAGCATGAAGCTAGTTAAGCGCGCCCAAGATTCTGGAGTAAAACATTTGATGCTTAC
>JBJTKU010000106.1:0-3400 GCA_046096605.1 Candidatus Planktophila sp.
GCTGCTCGATCTGTAACATCAACTTCCAATGTGATTACGTTTGCACCAAGGGATTCAAGCTCTGCTTTGGCAGATGCATTCTTGGCAACATCTCTGGCCCAGATCACAATAGTGGCACCGGCGCGAGCTAAGCCACGTGCACAGCCAAGACCAATGCCGCCGTTTCCTCCAGTGATCACCGCAACCTTTGATCTCAGATCAAAGGAAGGAACAGTGTTACTTAAGGTCAACGGACTTTCCTGAATCCATGGACGCGTATAGCGCTTCGACCATCTTTAACGTGCCGATATTTTCTGCAACCGATGAACGAAGTGGTGCACCTGTTGAGATGGATTCCATGACTGATCCCATCGTGCCGATAAATGCATCTGGGAACCAACGTGTGGTTACAGGATATGGAAGCCAGCCATCTGTTGGAATTACAGATGAATTAATCTCGATCGTATCTACGCGACCATTGGGATAGTCATAGAGCAATCCCAGAGTTCCGCGGATAGATCCCTTATCGCCGTCGATGCGGTACTCGGCGTAATTATCATTACCGCGATTAACGTGATTTGCATGTACTACAGAGGTCACACCGCTCTCATAGAGAGCCGTTGAGATTGTGCGAGTCTCTCCGATTGGGAATTGCCCTGCAGTACGGCCTGCTGCGCAGAATACGGTCTTGGCATCCCCCAAGAACCAGCGAATGAGATCGTGATAGTGAATTGAATGGAGCATGACCTCAAGGCGCTCTAAGTCTTTTGCCCAAGGCCACAATTCCCAAGGTGTCATCAGATTTACGTTGATGGAGAAGTTACTGACCGTTCCGATCCAACCGAGTTCGACCATTTTATGAGCGGCTGCAACGCCTTCTTCAAAGCGAAGTTGCTGATTGACGGCTGCAACAATGCCGGCATCTGCTGCTTGCTTAACCATAAGCTCGCCTGCTGCAACTGTTGTCGCAAAAGGTTTCTGCGCAAGGATATGTTTCTTGGCAGCTGCTACTTGAGCAAAAATTTCAGGTTGGGCTGCTGCTGGGACTGCGATATCTACGATATCTACCTGCGAATCCGCTAAAAGTTCGGCAAGTGTGCCATAGACCTTAGCGATGCCATGGCGTGATGCGACATCTTTGGCCTTGTCGTTATCGACATCGAAAATGGCAACGACTTCAAGACCAGCTTTCTTATATGCAGGAAGATGCGCGCCATCGACAATGCCTCCTGCACCACAGATACCAATTTTCTTACGGTGTTCGGGCTTTACTTCAAGACGTACCGCATCTGCAATTACTTGAAATTGTTCGATCATAGCGCATCCTTTCCCTCGGCTTTGAGATTTTCTGCCTGTGTAGTGCGATAGAGGACTGTCTGAAGATGCTCTGTATAGAGAACAAGCTCTTCATTATCTGCACGGAAAATCTCATAGCTGACTTTAAAGAGTCCCATATTTTCATACTTAGGAGTCTTCTCTAAGAGAGTGCGCATTCCATAAATCGTGTCACCAATAAAGGTTGGCTTAATGAAGCGCAGCTTGTCATAACCGTAGCTAAAGGTATTGACATTGTTATGAGCAAAGAGGCCAAGACCGTAGCTAAAGACCATTGCGCCGGGTACCAGACGCTTTTTGAAGAGTCCATGCTCGCGTGCCCAGATGTCATCGCCTACGTATGGGTGCATATCAAGAACGAGTGAGTTAAAGAGCATGACTTCACCCTCTGAGATTGTGCGGCGAAGTGAGCGATCTACTTCTCCTACTTGATAATCTTCATAGAGTCTGACGTCCTGATTCCAGATTGGAACCTCATAGCGTTTACCTTGATCTGGATTTGGATTCTTCATATTCCCCTCCGCCTATATCCCGAACTCTTTGCGAATTTTTTCCGTATCCTCACCAACGTGTGGAGCGCCCTTGCTGTGCTTGATTGTCTTGCCATCGATACGTACTGGCGAACGTGTGGTTGGGATTGAAATTTCTGATCCATCTCGCCCAGTTCGTGAGGTCTTCTGTGTCATATCAATTGCGGCAAAACCTTCATGAGCAACAAGTTCTGGCAAAGTCAGCACCGGTGCACACCAAATATCTGCCTTATCTAAGATCCCCAACCAATGTTCTGTTGTATGTGTTACCAGCATGGCGCTGAGTTTCTTCATGATCTCTTCTTGATGACTCCACCATGACTTCGGATCTTCATATTCGTCAAGGTTTACCCCAAGTAGCGCACCGAGTGCTGGTATCGGTGTCATCGCGATAGCTAAATATCCATCACTTGTCTTATATAGACCATACGGGGCTGGTAAGAAGGCATGGGCTGAATTTTCGGCACCGCGTTTGACGATAACGTTTGGGTCAAAGAGATTTGCTGAGATTAATTCAAATTGCAGATCAAGCATGGATTCAAGAAGGCTTGATTCAACTATCCCGCCTACACCAGTGCGTTCGCGACGAAGCAAGAGTGCGATGACACCGGATGCTAAGTGAGTCGATGTGAAGATATCTGCAACTGCCAATCCAACTGGAATAGGTGGATCACCCGCACGACCGTTGAGCCATGGTAATCCCGAGATGGATTGCGCAAGAAGATCTTGTCCTGGACGATCTTTAAAGGGGCCATCGGCTCCGTACCCCGTTGCACTTGCGTAGACGATACGGGGGTTCACTTTCTTTACATCTTCATAGCCAAGACCTAGACGTTCAATTACTCCAGGACGGAAGTTTTGGATGATGACATCTGCTCTCTTTACTAACTCCCAGACTTCTTTCAAACTTTCAGAATTTTTCAGGTCAGCGGCGTAACTCTCTTTATTACGATTCATAATGTGAAACGAAAGCGTGTCACCATCTTTTTCAAGACCAGCAAATGCCAGTGTTCGCCCGATATCACCAGTGCCTGGACGTTCAATCTTGATCACACGCGCACCTAGGTCTGCAAGTCGCATCGCAGATACTGGACCTGCTAGAAACTGTGAGAAATCAAGAACTAGGATCCCATGAAGAGGTAATTGCGATCGATCCATCGAACTAGTCGACATGGAATACCTCAGGAATGGCAGCCCACCATTCTCCCTCGGCGCGATCGTTTACCGGCCGTTGCAAGGGCATGCACACATCCCACCACTCTTGAGTCTTTGGATCTGCTGCCATCTTGGCCATATCAGCATCAAAGTCTGTACCAACGTATTCAAAGTATGAGAAGAGGAGCTCGCCGTAACGGTAGATCGAGTAATTGCGAATATTTACTTCAGCAATCTTGGCAAGGACTTCGGGCCAGACATCTGCATGAAGGCGCTCGTACTCCTCACGATTTTCGTAAGGCATTCCAATTACTGATGCATACCGTTGCATTTTTCATCCCTTTCATTTATCGACACTTGATGAGTAATTATTAGAGGTTATAGAAAGCCTTGGCTGTCTT
>JBJTKU010000107.1:0-3450 GCA_046096605.1 Candidatus Planktophila sp.
TGCAGATGCTCTAACCAATCTCTATGCATACTACGAAAATATCGGACCTCTTGAATACGTAGAGCAACCCTGCAGCACAATTGAAGAAATGCGCCAGATTAAAGCGAAGATAAGAATTCCACTTCGCATCGCAGCAGATGAAGTGATTCGTAAAGCCGCAGATCCATTTACTGTTGATTTATCCGATGCCGCTGATGTGGTGATGCTTAAAGTTCAACCACTTGGAGGTATCAAGCGGTCGCTGGAAATTGCAGCCCATCATGGTTTACCGGTAGTTGTCTCAAGTGCGTTAGAAAGTGCCATCGGAATTGAATACGGTCTTGATCTGGCGGCAAGCATTAAAGATCTCTCCTTTGATTGCGGTTTAGCCACAGGCTCACTTCTGGCTACAGATGTTGCCAAGCACCAGATCATTGATGGAAAGATCACATTAGGTCAGATAAATCCACAGCTTGATGGATTTGATGTCTCACCAGATCGCTTTGAATGGTGGAAGAATCGCATCATGAGAGTCGGGAAGTTACTTACATGAGTGAAGCTACGACTCTGGCGCGTGTTATCGTCAGACAGGTACTTGAAGCTGGCATCACCGATGCTGTTCTCTCTCCAGGTTCGCGCAACGCACCTTTATCTCTGGCTTTCTACCAGGCCGAAAAGCGTGGATTGATAAAGCTTCATGTAAAAATTGATGAACGTGGTGCAGCTTTTTTCGCTCTCGGCCTAGCCAAGGCAAGTGGCCGTCCGGTCCCTGTAATCTGCACAAGCGGAACAGCCGTTGCCAATTTTCATCCTGCAGTTCTTGAAGCATCGCACACAAATGCACCGCTATTGGTATTGACTGCTGATCGTCCGGCGCGACTTCGCAGGACAGGTGCCAATCAAACAACAGAACAAGCACGCATCTTCGGTAAAGCAGTTCGTTACTTTGCAGATATTTCAGGATCGGCATATCCAATGGAGCTGCCATTTAATTCGTTGCAATCAGGGCCGGTTCATCTCAACATTCAATTTGATGAACCTCTCATAGGCGAAACTGATCAATCATGGCTAGATGACATCTCCATAACAGTGCCAAAAATATTCGATCGCAAGACACCTGGAACTTTCTATACCAAGTCAACGCGCGGACTTCTTATCGTTGGGCACGATCGTGCTGGCTTAACGCAAGAAAGTGTTGAAGATTTTGCGGCCGAACTTGGTTGGCCGGTGATTGCAGAAGATCCGCTCTCGCATAAAAGCGCGATTGCGCATGCAAGTATCTTCCTGACATCAACCAAGATTCGTAGCGAAATCAATCCAGATACCGTGATTGTAATTGGCCGCACAACGCTTTCGCGTAGCGTTAATGCTCTAATTGCAGGTGCGCGTAAGACAATCGTAATTGATCCACGCATGGCCACCGTCGATCAAGATCGTTACGCCGATCAGAAATTTACCGCTCTTCCAAGACTTGAAATTCCGACTGCCGATCCTGAATGGGTAGCAACGTGGAAGAAGCTTGGCGAGCGTGCATCCAAAGTTGTCGCCGAACTTGGTATGTGGTCGGAAGAAGTTTTTGCGCGTGATTTCGCCGCAGCACTTCCAAGTGGTTCATCTCTCTTTGTCTCATCCTCGCGACCAATTCGAGATTTCGAAGGATTTGCTACGCCTCGTTCTGATCTTCACATCTTTGCAAATCGCGGCCTTGCTGGAATTGATGGAAATATCTCAACCGCTTTAGGTATTGCCAGTTCTTGTCACAGCGCATATGCAGTCCTTGGTGATTTATCTTTCCTGCATGATGTTAGCGCGCTATCAACGGTAGATAACGCCAATCTTCGTATCTTTGTTATAGATAATAATGGAGGTGGAATCTTTTCAACTCTTCCTCAAGCAGGTCTTGAAGGCTTTGAAAAGATCTTCGGGACCCCGCATGATCGAGATATTGCTGCAATTGTTCGCGCATTTGGTTTAGCTACATCAACTATTTCAACAAGTTCAGATCTAATAAAGAAGATCGCAGAGCCAATTAAAGGTGTGGAAGTAGTCGTAATCAAAGTGCCTTCACGCCAAGAAAATGGCGACTATCTAAAATCTATATACGCGAAAATGGAATCACTTTAAGGCCGATCGCATCGGCGTGAATTTGGCATTGCTCTCATTGAGTTCTTTTGCTGGATCTGATCCAGAAACAACTCCGCACCCAGCAAATATTCTGATAGAAGTTCCATCTATGATGCCGCAGCGAAGAGCGATTCCTAGTTCGCCATCTCCATGTGCATCGATCCATCCAACCGGTCCGGCATAGCGACCGCGGTTCATTCCTTCGATCGACGTGATTAATTTGAAGGCGAGGTGAGTAGGAGTTCCACAGACTGCCGCCGAAGGATGTAGTCGAGAGAGAAGTGAAAATGCATCGACATCGACCTTGGATTCAATAAGGGCACCAGTGACATCTGTGGCAAGGTGCATCACATTGGCAAGGTGTAAAACAAAAGGTGATTCAGGAACATTTGTCGATGTACAGAACGGCTCAAGTGCATCTGCGACAGATCTCACAGCGTATTCGTGTTCTTCTAAATCTTTCGATGATCGAGCAAGGGATGCAGCAAGAGCTAAATCTTTCTCATCATCACCTGTCTTGCTAATTGTTCCTGCCAATACACGCGAAGTCACCATACCTCGAGTAAGGCGAAGCAAGAGTTCGGGAGTTGCTCCAATCAAATTATCTACCGAAAAAACCCAGGTCGATGGGTACTGCTCACTTAAATTGTTAAGGATGGGGCGGATATCAATCTCTTTATCGGCAACGGCGATTAAATCTCGAGCCAACACAACTTTTTCTAGTTCGCCAATCTCAATTTCGCCGATCGCTGTAGCAACTCGTGACATCCATTCATTGGGAGTAAGCGAGCCATCTGCCCAAAAAAATTCTGCTTGGGTTAAATCGGGCGCTTTCTTCGGTAGATATGGCTGAGCCTTATCGCCAATCCATGTCATCCACGAAATTCCTGCACGAGTTCCGACAACAATTTCTGGAATTACCAAGATTGATTCTTCATTTTCATCAAACGAGAAAGAGGTGAAGAGGATTGGCCCGGTTCCGCTGATATTGAGAGTGTTAACTACGTTAAATGTTGCTAATTGATCCTGCCACCATTGGCGTGCATCTCTAAAGCGATGTGGTCCGCGAACTGTGGTCTTTGCGTATTGACCCCAGCCGACGATTCCTTGCCCACCACGAACCCACGATAGACCGCCACTTTCAGGCAGCAGATCAAGGAGTGGAAGGTGGGATGCAACCTTTGCAGTTGTTACGGGGATAAGGGAAGTCATAGAAAGCTAAGCAGCTAGTCGTCGCGAAATTCTCTTCCAGATCAAAGGAAGTGATGTTGCCGTGATAGCAATTTTGATTGATTCACCAATAATAAATGGAGCCAGCCCAACTGAGAAAGTTTTAGACCAACTCAT
>JBJTKU010000108.1:0-4941 GCA_046096605.1 Candidatus Planktophila sp.
TCCACGGCGTTACCTGCGCACAAACACCAATTGGTTCACGTCGGATAAATGAGGTCATCCCGCGCATATATTCGCCAGCTGATTTACCTTCGAGGTTTCGTGCAGCACCTGCGAAGAAGCGGATCTGATCGACCATTGGTGGGACTTCTTCAGAAGCCGTCAGGCCAAGTGGCTTTCCACAGTTTTCGGATTCAATGGCGACGAACTCATCGGCGCGAGCTTCGATCGCATCTGCAATCTTGAGTAGAGCGCGCTGGCGCTCAGATGGCGTTGAATCGCGCCATACTTCAAAGGCGGCAGACGCAGACTTCATTGCAAGGTCTACATCTGCAGCATTTGATTTAGGCGCGGTAGCAAATGGTTGTGCTGTTGCAGGGTTAATGAGTGTGGTCGTCTCACCTGATGTTGAGTCAACTGACTTGCCATTGATGAAGTTGCTGAGTTTTTTCATCGTTACTCCTGCCCTTTTGTTGCACGCACAAGTTGATCACCGTGATCAACTGGATGTTTTGTGTAGCCAACTAGCCACTTTTCAATGGTGAATGTTCCACTTTCGGTATGCTCACCTGACTTTGATAAATCTGACTCTTCTAGGCGCTTAATGACGTCAAGGGATCCTGCTCGAACTGCAGCAAAGACTGCAATCGAATTCTCTACAGGTGCATCCTTATAACCAAGCTTTTCGCATTCAGCCCAAGCGCCCTCGTCATATCCCTGGATGATGCTTCCTTCAGGTTCTGCAACTAAGCGGCGAAGGCGGGCATAAGACTGCGCCTCTGAATCTGCCAAGTGATGAATGATTTGGCGAGCAGACCAACCGTTCTCGTGATGAAGATCTAATAAGTCAGGAGTTACTCCGCGAGCAAGATTGCGAAAATATTGGGTTGCACTTTCATAGGCAGCAGCTGCTTCACGAATATCCATGGTTGCGAGTCTACTTATTCTTTTCCTTTTTCAGCAGCAGCCAATTGGCCACAAGCGCCATCGATCTCTCGGCCGCGGGTATCGCGGACGGTGACCGGGACACCATAGCTTTCAAGGATGCGAACGAACTCCGCCTCATCTTCGCGGCGAGAGGCGGTCCACTTAGACCCTGGGGTCGGATTGAGCGGGATTAAATTCACATGCGCGTTCCGATTTTTGAGTAGGCGGCCCAAGAGATCAGATCTCCATGATTGATCATTGATATCACGAATGAGTGCGTACTCGATTGAATACCTGCGGCCAGTCTTCTTCTCGTATGCATCTGCTGCAGCCAGTACTTCGCGAACTTTAAAGCGGTTATTAATGGGAACTAAGGTATCTCGCAGTTCATCATCTGGCGTGTGAAGTGAGACTGCTAGGGTGCAGTTAATTCCTTCATCCATCAACTTTTCAATTCCGTTGACAAGGCCGACAGTTGAGACTGTGACAGATCGGGCGCTAATTCCTAGACCATCTGGATTTGGATCTGTGATGTTATGGAGAGTGCGAACCACTGCGTTGTAATTTGCCAATGGCTCCCCCATACCCATAAAGACGATATTGGAAAGGCGTGTTGGCCCACCGGGAAGTTCTCCGTTAGCACAGGCGCGCGCTGCGGCAACGATTTGCTCGGTGATTTCACCTGCCGTGAGATTACGGGTAAGTCCTGCCTGCCCGGTTGCGCAGAACGGACAATTCATTCCACAACCTGCTTGAGATGAGATACAGACTGTCACGCGATCTGAGTAACGCATTAATACAGATTCGACGAGAGTTCCGTCATGGAGTCTCCACAAATCTTTGCGGGTCATTCCACCATCTGTAGTGCGTGTTGTCACAAGTTCAATGAGTTTTGGAGTCAATGCCTCTGCGATTGCATCACGTTGATCTGCTGGAATATCACTCCAGTCGGCAGGTGTATTCGATAGATGGGTGAAGTAATGGGTTGCTACTTGTGAAGCGCGAAAAGGTTGGAAACCAAGCTCTTTCGCCCATTCTTTTCTTTCGGCTGAAGAGAGATCGGCAATATGCTTGGGAGCCTTTTTCTTTTGGGCAGGTTCGTCAAAGATTAATTTAATCTCAGTCATGCAAGACGCTTTACAAGTTCAAGTGCCATGTAAATTGCGGGGGCAGAGAACACTGCCGAGTCAATGCGATCAAGCATTCCACCATGGCCTGGGAGAAGATTTCCCATATCTTTAATCGACATATCGCGCTTGATAGCGCTCTCAATAAGATCACCCGAAGTGGCTGTGAAGACTGTTAAAACGCCAGCTGCAGCTCCGTATCGCCAATCACTTTCCAGAATGTAATGGAAAGCCAGCGCTCCACCGACAGTGGTGCCAATAAGGGAGCCAATGAGACCTTCTATTGATTTCTTCGGGCTAATCGTTGGTGCAAGGCGATGCCTACCTAAAAGAACGCCTACGAGATATCCGAAGGTGTCATTACATGCGATCAAGACGATAAAAGTCATAACACCTGCAAGGCCATTGCTGGGACGAGCAATCAAGATTAAGAAGCTGCCCAAGAATGGGAGGTAGAGCAGGGCTAAAGCGGTGGAGCTTGCGCGCTTAACAAAATGTTCTGGCCCGTGTCGCAGAGAGATCAATACGATGGTGGTAAATGAGATTGCAGTTGAGACCGCCAACCCATTAATTCCAGCAAACCAAGTTGACGTTGCAATCGCAACAGATCCAATGGCTAGTGATCTAAACGAGTTAACAAAGCCGACAGAGACGAAGGCATGCGAAAGTTCTTTTGTAGCAAGAACCAGGGCGATTGCAACCAGGCCAGCAAAGATCGCTCGTTCATACGCCAGAGCAAACCAGACCAAACCAATGATTGCGATACTGACCGCAATAGAAGGAAGAAGAGTGCGACCTGCCCGCGCATTAAGGGCTTCGTTAAATGAATGGAGGTCGCTCACAAGATGATTTTCGAACTCTCTAGACTTCGAGAAGTTCGGTCTCCTTATGCTTGAGTAGCTCATCAATCTTTGCAACGTGATCGGCAGTGATTTTCTCTAACTCTTTCTCGCCACGAGCCAGATCATCTTTTCCGATGTCACCATCTTTTTCGAGCTTCTCCATCGCCTCTTTGGCGCTACGACGGATATTGCGTACTGAAATCTTTGAATCTTCTGCCTTCGTTTTGGCTACCTTGATGTAATCCTTGCGGCGCTCTTCGGTCAGCTGTGGAAAGTTAACGCGAATAACAACGCCATCTGTCTGTGGGTTTACGCCAAGATCTGATTCGCGAATCGCTTTCTCGATTGATGACATCGCACCCTTATCAAATGGCGAGATTATCGCCATTCGTGATTCTGGAATTTGAATGGATGCAAGTTGTGACAGGGGTGTGAAAGTGCCGTAGTAATCAACCATTATTTTGTTAAACATTGCAGGGTGGGCACGACCTGTACGAATTGCGCCGAAGTCATCTTTTGCCACTTCGACAGCCTTATTCATCTTCGATTCAGCATCTGCTAAATGCGTTGCAACATCTGACATGGTCATCCATCCCGTTCGTATCGGTATTACGGTATCAACTCACCGCTTATGCGACGAGTGTTCCAATCTTTTCTCCACGTACTGCACGACCGATATTTCCGGCAGCCATTAAGTCAAATACCACAATAGGCAATGAATTTTCACGGCAGAGGCTAAAGGCTGCTGCATCTGCAACTGCCAAGGACTTCTGCAGAACTTCATCGTAAGAAATTGTGTCGAACTTTGTCGCGCTCGAATCCTTGCGTGGATCTGCGCTATAAACACCATCAACCCCGCTCTTGGCTAGAAGGAGCGCCTCTGCACCGACTTCGAGTGCGCGCTGAGCTGCGACGGTATCTGTTGTGAAGAATGGCATTCCCGCACCTGCGCCGAAAATTACTACGCGACCTTTTTCAAGATGACGGATAGCACGGCGTGGAACATAAGGCTCGGCAACTTGTCCCATGGTTATTGCTGTCTGGACGCGAGTATCAACGCCCTCTTTCTCTAGAAAATCCTGGAGCGCTAAACAGTTCATCACAGTTCCAAGCATTCCCATGTAGTCAGCGCGTGAGCGCTCCATTCCACGTTCGGAAAGTTCTGCGCCTCTAAAGAAGTTACCGCCACCGACGACGATCGCAATCTGAATTCCTTCGCGCACTACTGCGCTAATTTGCTTTGCAACATCTGCTAGAACATCCGGATCAACTCCGATGCCCTTTTCTCCTCCAAAAACTTCTCCAGAAAGCTTAAGGAGCACCCGCCGATACGAACCTCTTGTACCGGGCATTGGGTGCTCCTCTCGCCTACTTAACTCTGGTAAAGCTTTCTGCGTTTAGTCTACTGACCTACGCGGAAACGGTGGAACTTCTTGACGGCGGTTCCTGCCTCATCAAGGATCTGCTGCACAGTCTTCTTGGCATCTTTAGCAAATGCCTGCTCGAGCAAGCTGACTTCCTTGACGAATCCGGTGACGCGACCTTCGATGATTTTGGAGAGGGCAGCCTCAGGCTTACCTTCCTCACGAGCAGTTGCTTCTGCAACACGGCGCTCGTTTTCGATCAAATCAGCAGGTACCTCATCGCGATGTACAAACTTTGGTGCAAATGCTGCGATGTGCTGTGCAATATCTTTTCCAACTTCGGCTGCTTCTTTAGCCAATGAGACCAGAACGCCTACTTGAGGTGGAAGATCTGGGCTTGTCTTGTGAAGGTAGAGACCAACTGGTCCTTCGATCACTGCAACGTTACGTACTTCGATCTTCTCGCCCATTGTTGCATTGCCCTCATCGAGAACAACTTGAACAGTCTTTCCATTTGCCATGGTTGAGGCAAGAAATGATTCGACATCACCGCTCTTTGCAGACATTAAATGATCTACGAGTTCATCACCAAGTGCGATAAAACGCTCACCCTTTGCAACAAAGTCAGTCTCACAGTTGAGTTCGAGCATGACCCCGACCCCACCTGAAACACGAGCTACAACG
>JBJTKU010000109.1:0-6435 GCA_046096605.1 Candidatus Planktophila sp.
CAGCTCTTACAACATTGGCCAGATATGTTCGTAGCCAGCTTGTAGATCTCAAAGTTATAGGCATTACTGGATCGCAAGGCAAAACCACCGCAAAAGATCTACTCAGACATCTTTTATCTCTTCATGGCCAGACCGTTGCACCAACTGGAAATTACAATAACGAACTAGGCGTCCCACTTACCATTTTGCAATGCGATCGTTCTACGCGATATGCAATTATTGAAATGGGTGCAAGACATACCGGAGATATTGCCCATCTTGCCTCAATTACTCGTCCAGATATCGCAGTGGTCCTGCGAGTGGGAATGGCTCATATTGGCGAATTCGGTTCGATTGAAAAAGTAGCTGCCACAAAATCAGAATTGATTTCATCCCTTGCACCCACTGGGGTGGCAATCCTTGGACAGTACGATCCGTATACAAGAGCAATGGCCGACCTTCACGCCGGTCGAGTCATTACCTTTGGTGTCGGCACTGAGTGCGAAGTTCGCGCAACAGAAATTGAGATGCGCGAAGGTCGTCCCCACTTTGATTTGGTCACGCCCGAAGGACGCGAAGCAGTCGCATTACGTTTAGTTGGCGAACATCAGATTGCCAATGCCCTTGCTTGTGCTGCTGTAGCAACAGCTTTGGGGCTATCGCTAGATTCGATTACGAGCGGTCTATCAACGGCTGTCATCCAAAGTAGATGGCGTATGGAGATCCACGAGTTCTCCGATGTTCTCCTGATTAATGATTCCTATAACGCAAGTCCTGATGCGATGGAGGCAGCGTTACGAACACTGATCCTCTTTGCACAGGAGCGTGGCGGGAGAGCGTGGGCATTTCTAGGAAAAATGGCCGAACTCGGCGAGTCTTCAGCGCATGCTCATAGCCAAGTTGGCACCCTTGCCTATCAGTTGGGAATTGATCATTTGGTCTGTGTTGATGCTCCGGAGTACTTACCGGAACAGGGTACTGATGGCCAAACGTCGATTGTCTTCTGTCAACGAAGCGAAGTCGCAGCGATTGCAGAGCATATTCAGGCAGGGGATGTGATTCTGGTGAAGGCATCGCGTTCAGAGAGATTTGAAATTCTTGCAGAGGATATTGAGCGAGTTGTGAGAGCAACTCTTGGAGATAGTGCAGCAAGGGGAGAGCAAGAGTGAGAACGATTCTGATTGCTGGCGGTTTTGCTCTCCTACTTTCACTCTTTGGAACACCAATTCTCATTAGGGCAATTGCGCGCCGAGGCTACGGCCAAATCATCCGCGATGATGGTCCATCTTCTCACCACACCAAACGTGGAACTCCCACAATGGGTGGAATTATTATCATCTTTGCAGCAGTTACCTCGTATCTCACAGCCCACCTCATTAGCGGTAACGCAATTACCGCTTCGGCCGCTCTCGTCATTGGCTTGGTCGTGGGACTTGGTCTTGTTGGGTTCATCGATGACTTCCTTAAAGTTTCACGTCAACAGTCCCTCGGACTTACTTCAAAGCAGAAGCTGCTAGGACAAATTATTGTTGCATCAGTCTTTGCCTATCTAGGAACGCAGTTCCCTGATAAAGATGGGCTCACGCCAATCTCATCTCAGCTCTCTACAGTACGTGATACTTCGATCACACTCGGTGCAGTTCTAGTGGTGATCTGGGTTGCCTTGATGGTGACGGCAACAAGTAACGGAGTAAACCTTACAGATGGTTTAGATGGTCTGGCCTCTGGTGCATCAGTACTTACCTTCATCTCATTCATCTTGATTGGAGTCTGGGAATTCGGACAGAGTTGTGCCGTTTTGCCGGGTGAGAATTGCTATCAAGTGCGAGATCCCCTTGATATTGCGGTATTAGCTGCTGCTTTTGCCGGAGCGTGTACGGGATTCCTATGGTGGAATGCATCCCCGGCCAAAATCTTTATGGGGGATACTGGTTCACTTGCACTCGGTGGAGCACTTGCGGGAATAGCGACCACTCTTCGTATTGAGTTGCTACTCATTCCTCTCGGAGGACTCTTTGTCATCATCACGATGTCAGTGATTATTCAAACTCTGTACTTCAAAATCACTGGTGGAAAACGTGTTTTCCGAATGGCTCCGCTACAACATCATTTTGAATTAATGGGTTGGGGAGAGGTCACCATTGTGATCCGCTTCTGGATTATTGCCGGATTAAGCGTTGCTGCCGGACTTGGACTCTTCTACACCGATTGGATCGCCGGCTAAGGTTGGCGCAGCAGAAAATAAATGAGCGTCTCCAGCGACTTCTTCCATAAAAGAGTTCTAGTACTCGGAGCCGGAGTGACTGGATTGGCGTCAGCACGTTCGCTCCTTAAACGAGAAGCTGAAGTCGTCATTGTTGATGATAACGTCATTTCATCCGATGAGTTTGTAATTCTTTCGCCATCAGCGATTGCGGTAAAAGACTTTGATTACGTGCTGGTCTCACCAGGATGGAAGGAATCTCACCTCCTTATTCGGGCAGCCCGCGAAGAAAACGTGACTATCCTCAATGAGATTGATTTGGCGTGGGCGATAAAACAAGAACGTTTGCCACAACAGAAATGGGTAGCACTCACAGGCACCAACGGAAAGACGACCACTGTTGAAATGGCTGCTGCAGCAATTCGAGCAGGTGGTCTAAGTGCTGTTGCCTGTGGCAATGTGGGTAAGACAGTGATTGAGTGCGTTGATGGCGTTGAGAATTTCGATGTTTTAGTTCTGGAACTCTCCAGTTTTCAGTTGCACTGGCTGGAGCGTGCAGAGTTCGTAGCCACCGCAATTCTCAATATTGCCGATGATCATACGGATTGGCACGGAGATTTTGATAGTTATGCCAGAGCGAAAATCTCGATCCTCGATCGGTCTACGACTGCAATTCTTAACGGTGATGATGCGCAAGTTCTGACACGAACAACTCATTGGAACGGCCGAAAAGTTTTTTACTCCCTCGATACTCCTGGTCCTGGAGAAATAGGAGTTGTCGAGGAGCTCATGGTTGATCGGGCATTTGTTTCAGATCCGCAGGAAGCAGCTATGATCGCCGAACTAACTGATATCAAGCCGACTGTTCCCCATAACGTTTCAAATGCACTGGCCGCCGCAGGGCTAGCCCGAACAGTTGGCGTTTCTCATGCTGCAATTAGAGAGGGGTTATCTTCATTTAAATTAGGGCGACATCGAATTGAGGTGGTTGCCGAAAAAAATGGAGTTACCTGGATTGATGATTCCAAGGCAACAAATCCTCATGCAGCGGCTGCATCGGTGCTCTCAGCCCTCTCTGTCATTTGGATTGCAGGCGGTTTAGCAAAGGGCGCTGATGTCGGCGCTCTTGTATCGAAGGCGCACACACGAATTAAAGCCGCGATACTTATTGGAACAGATACGCCACTCTTTGAAAGGGCACTTGCCGAATATGCCCCTCATATTCCAGTGATTCATATCCATCCGGGCGCTGATTATGTCCGTGGTGGAGAATCAAATTCGTTTATGGAGGCAATTGTTGCTGCGTCTGTCTCACAGGCATCAGCGGGAGATACGGTTCTATTAGCTCCAGCCTGTGCATCAATGGATCAATTTATTTCGTACGCAGATCGTGGAGATCGATTCTGCGCTGCGGTTCGAAAGGCACTCTCATGAGCAAACCAGGAAATGCGCAGCGACTTCGCAATCCTGCTGCATCATTCTATGCTCTCATTATCTCGGCAGGCTTACTCTCAATTATTGGACTCGTTATGGTCTTCTCGGCTTCATCGATTCACTCGCTAGAAACTAAAGGCTCAACGATTGCTATTGTCTTGCGCCAGTTCATATTCCTGGTCATCTCGATTCCTATGGCAATCTTCCTTGCCCGCCTATCTCAGACTCAATGGAGGCTTCTTGCAAAGTTCGGTTTAGTGCTCTCATTAGTTCTATTACTTGTGGTCCGCATTCCTGGAATCGGCAAGTCTGTTAATGGAAATCGTAACTGGATCTCATTTAAGTTCGTCGATGTGCAGCCCAGCGAATTAGCAAAATTCTTGCTTATTCTTTGGGCATCACACCTTCTTGCTACTCGCATCAATGCTGGATTAATGCGTGTCAATGTCCTTGCGCTCATTGCTCCAGGGTTCCTTATCACCAGCGCACTCGTCATGTGGGGAAGAGATTTAGGAACGGCCTCTGTCATCATGGCAATTCTTGGAGGACTGCTATTTGTCTCGGGAATTCCATTGCGATTGATCGGAACTCTCACAGCTACCGCAGCGGTGGGTATCGGTTTCTTTATCGCTACAGCACAATATCGTGCCGCTCGCTGGAGCGTCTTTCTCAATCCATTTGATCCGTCGCAATACAAGAACGAGGGATGGCAGCCGGCCCATAGCTTATTAGGATTGGCCAGCGGAGGGATTTTTGGTGTCGGACTTGGTGGAAGTCGACAGAAATGGGGCAACCTTCCAGAGGCGCATACAGACTTCATCTTTGCAGTCATTGGTGAAGAGCTTGGATTATTGGGAACTCTCTTCATCCTGGGCTTGCTTGCCACATTGATCTACTCTGCACTACGCATATCTATGAGAACGAGTGATTCATTTACCCGATTTGCCTGTGCAGGAATCGCGGCATGGATAGGTATCCAAACCGTTCTTAACATTGGTTCAGCAGTAAGTTTATTGCCTGTTGTCGGAGTTACACTTCCACTGCTTTCATACGGAGGTTCAGCTTTGATCGCTACCTATATGGGGATTGGCTTTCTAGCATCAAGTGCTCTGCAAGATCCTGAAATTAGGTCAGAAGTTACGCGGGCATTTTCTGAGAGATTGCACCGCTAAATGAGAAGTAGAACGATTGTCCTAGCAGGCGGTGGAACAGCTGGCCATATACAGCCGGCTCTTGCAGTTGCACGCGAATGGAAGAGAGTTAATCCGCAAGATCGCATTATTTTTCTCGGTACTCACAGCGGACTCGAGAAGACCTTGGTTCCCGCTGCTGGTTTTGAGTTGGCGCTGATTACTCGTGTACGCGTTCCTCGTTCGGTCTCACTTGCATGGTTGAAAGTTCCTTCAACACTGCGTAACGCAATCGCTGAAGCGAGGAATCTTCTTACCGATGCTGATCTACTTATTGGATTCGGTGGCTATGTCTGCGCTCCTGCATATATAGCAGCTCATAGATTAAATCTGCCGAGTGTGATTCATGAAGCAAATGCAAAACCAGGATGGGCTAATCGCTTGGGGGCGCGCTACACAGATGCCCTTGCCGTTGGGTCTCCAGTTGCAAAAGGTCCGTTCTCTCAAGCTTTGATCACTGGGCTTCCACTACGCGCAGATATTGTGGAAGTACTAGAAAAGAATCGTGATGCCAGCAGCGAACAGTGGCGCCAGATTCGCATGTCGGCAAAGGCTTCACTTGGTATGAATCCACAACAGAAGATGATCTTGATCTTTGGGGGATCGCAAGGATCTCAGGCGCTCAATGCAGTCATTGAATCTGCACGAAAGTCACTCACCGCTCGGCAGATTTCAATTCTGCACTCGGTGGGCGGTTCAAATGCACTTCCTGAAAGTCAAGGTAGCTATAAGGCAATCTCCTACATTGAGAATATGGCGCAGGCGTATTTGGCTGCCGATGTGATCATCGCTCGAAGTGGTGCAATTACCTGTTCTGAAGTCGCTGCTTTGGGAAAGTACGCACTCTTTATTCCCCTGCCTGTGGGAAATGGAGAACAGTTGGTCAATGCAGATCACCTGGTTCAATTAGGTCGCGCTCAGGTGCTCACGCAGAAATCACTGACCTCTACCTGGCTGCTCGATAACATTGATTCCATGTTGAGTAGAAGCGCACTGCTAGATGATCGCGGAGATTCAACCGACCTGAATGCTGCATCGAAGATTGTTGCACTCGGTGAGCATCGTTTAGAAGAGTCGTTACTTTAAATGGCTTTTCATTTAACTCTCAAAGATTGGACCGGAAAGCACATCCATTTTATTGGAATTGGTGGTGCTGGAATGAGTGGATTAGCTCGGATATCTCTCTCTCATGGCCTTAAAGTCTCAGGAAGTGACTCAAAAGATTCTTCAGTGGTTGTAGCACTTCGAGCCCTGGGTGCTGAAGTCTTTGTTGGACATCACTCTTCTCACATCAATGGTGCAGATGTAGTCGTATATTCAAATGCGATCTCTGCGACAAACCCAGAGATGCAGAAAGCGCGTGAGCTCTCGCTTCCATTGTTTACACGTGCACAGGCTTTGGCCGTTCTGATGTCAGCAGAGAAAGGTTTGGCAGTTGCAGGAACTCATGGAAAGACAACGACATCGTCCATGCTTACAGTTGCCCTCCAGGCTTGTGGGGTCGATCCTTCATTTGCAATCGGTGGAACTTTGACCGCATCTGGATCGAATGCACACAAGGGAACAGGTGAGTTCTTTGTGGCAGAAGCAGATGAATCAGATGGTTCTTTTTTGAATTACGAGCCTGTT
>JBJTKU010000110.1:0-3744 GCA_046096605.1 Candidatus Planktophila sp.
ATGAAGAAACTCGAAGGTAAGAAATATCCTGAGCAAATTGCATACCTTCGTGAAAATTTTGGCTTTAGCCAGGCCCACGCAAACGCCTTAGTTATGTATTCCCGTGGGTCAATTTCTTCAAAGAGATTTGCAACTCCAGCTGAGTATTTTAAAAGTATCGACTCTAAGCAAGCTAAAAAGATTCGCGAAATTATAAGGGCGATTACCATAAAATTTCCACAACTTGAATTAGTAATTGCATGGAATCAACCAATACTCAAAAGTGGTAAAGATTATGTTTTTGGGGCATCGGTTGCTACGCACCATATTTTGATTGCACCATGGGGGCAGGTATTAAAGACTTTCACGCCAAAGTTTGAAAAACTCGATGGAGTCAAGGTTAATAAGAAAACTATCGCAGTTCCTAATGATTGGAAAGTTGAAGTAAAACTTCTGCAATCGATGACTGCGGCTCGATTGAAGGAACTGAAGTAACTATCTGGCAAGGAATTAGGGGATCCCAATGATGAAGAGAATTGCGATAGCAGGAATTCTGACTGAATGTAATGATTTTACGAGCGCATTGATTGCTGAAGCCGATTTTGAGCGCGTCGAATTACTTCGTGGTGACAAAATGTTGGAGAGAACTGACGGAGTTGTTGGCGGAACCTTGAGCGAGCTGGCAAAACATCCTGATTTCATTCCAGTCCCATTACTGTTTACATCCACGATTCCTGGAGGAGCACTTACAGACAAGTGCTTTAGGACCTTTCATGATGAGATCATTTATCGTGCGAAAGAAGCAGGTGAATTGGATGGCGTCTTATTATTACTTCACGGGGCAGCCGTTTCAGAAAGCGTTGCCGATATAGAAGGTGAACTTTTAAAATCAATGCGCGATGTTGTCGGCTATGACATTCCGATCATGGTCACACTAGATTTACATGCACATATCACAGAGACGATGGTTAAATTATCAACAGCGCTATTTGGTTGGGAAACCTATCCTCACATGGATTCCTACACAACAGGTGCCCGCGCTGCCAATCTCATGGTGAGAACTCTCAATAAGCAGATAAATCCTGTGCAAGTCATGGCTAGCGTCCCAGTACTGACCAGTGCAATCAATGCTTCGACCGAGAGACCTGGACCATTTTATGATCTGATGAAGAAAGCTAAAAAGTGGGAGCATGAGGGTAAGTGTCTTTCTAGCAGTGTTTTCTTGGTGCATCCTTATATAGATCGACCCGAAATGGGAAGTGGCGCGTTAATTGTGACCGATAACGATCCGCGGGCTGCCGCAACAATGGCAAGAGAAATCGCCCAAGAGTATTGGGATCGACGGGAAGAATTTGAACCTCGCGTATGGAAACCTGAGGACGCAATTTGTGATGCACTCAAAAATGACTCAACCCGATCAGTACTCACTGAGGTTGCAGATACGTGTGGTGGCGGGGCAGCCGGAGATTGTGTTGCAGTGCTCAGGGCGATGCTTGAATTAGGAGTTGAAAGAAAAGCAATTTATCCAGTCGTATCACCGCAGGCAGCTGCCCACGCTGCCAAAGCAGGTATTGGTGCAGAGGTTGAGATCAATGTCGGAGCAGAGATTGATAAGAAGTGGGGGCCACCTGTAAAGATAAAAGGGGTTGTCCTCAATGTCACTGACGGAAATTTTACTTACCAAGGTGGAGTCTGGGACGGCGCGAGTGGACGCATGGGTACCACGGCAGTAGTCAGGGTTGGATCTATTGATGTTGTCATAGCAACTTTTCCAACATATGAGTGGCGAGATGAGCAGTATCGCTCAATGGGTTTAAATCCCGCCGACTATCAGCTGATAATTGTAAAAAATCCGATGAATTATTACATGACATACAACTCGATAGCTGAAAACTTCTACGTGATTGACTCTCCTGGCCCGACACCAGCTACTTGTAAATCACTTATCTATAACCAAATGAAACGTCCCTTTTTCCCTTTCGATCAGGATATTTCTGGAGATCCGATTAAAGTCTTTGGTGCCCTCAGTCAGAATTAGAAAATAAAGGTAAAGAGATTTGCGTTACAAGATCTCTTTTATCAAATTAACCAAGAAGGCCTGCATCATTGGCTCGTCCATAGATCGATCCGAGCATCTTCATTGGCCGAGATGTTGGTGCATGACTTGCTAGATACTTTTCATCGAATTCGATTCCAGCTCCAGGCGTCTTGTTAAGGACAATACATCCATCCTCAATTTCCATTGGGTTGATGAGTGGAGCCTCTCGTCCCATATCGAAGACCTCCATCATCACATGGTGCTTCCATGTGGATGAAAGGTGGGCCATGCTATGACCGACGTCAGGACCGGTAACAACAGGACGATCAAAAGCTGCAGCCATATCGGCCACGATTCCCGCACCAGTAAACCCTGAAACATGAGAGGCAATTTGTATGACATCTCCAGCACCATGTTGAAAGAGCGGTACAAACTCCTGAGGGTCGGTGAAGTTCTCTCCTGTTGCAATTGGCGCACGTACTCCATCAGAGACGCGGCGCAGTCCTTCAAAGTTAGCCCGAGGGATTGGTTCTTCCACCCATAGAAAGTCGAAGTGCTTTTCTAACAACGCAACTCTTTGAATTGCCTGTTTGGTCGACCAAAACTCGTTGGCATCAATAATTAACTGGGCGCGACCCCCATGAGAGCTAAGCGCTTCAATCATTACTCGAAGGCGGCGTTCATCTTCTTCTGCATTTCGACCTACCTTGAGTTTGCCTGCAGTGACGCCGCGTGCGGCTAGGCTGGCATAAAACTTATATAAATCTTCATCACTCAGTGGGGTGTCCAATCCACTTGCGTAGGCGCGAACCGGAGTTCCGCTTCCTCCAAATTCTTTCCACAGTGGCACTTGATGTAGTTTGGCGCGAACATCCCACAATGCACGATCGATTGCAGATATACCGGCGGCCATAGGACCATGAATTCCGGCTTTGAAGGCTCGCGCTGTCATGCGGTTCCAGGTAGATCGCACAGAGCGAGGATCGGTTCCAACAACAAGTTCAGCTAGTTTGGACAGTGTCTGCGCTGCGCTATCTGCTCCAACAGAACAACCTGTCACGCCTTCATCGGTTCGGACGAAGACGGCAAGCTCCATTCCCTCTTCTGCTCCCTCGGGGAGATTGACATCTCCAATCCTACGAAGCATGTCGTATGTATATGGTGTGAACGAAATATCTGTAACTTTCACCTAAACCACCTCCATCGGAGCGTTGAGTTGTACCCCTGATGGAAAGAAAATACCTACGTTATATACAAAATTCAATGACTTTGGAGAAAAATTGTAAATCTTAACTACCTGATGCTATAAACCTCTTCGATGGTAGTGATTAATTGCCTTATACTTTGGCCATGTCATTTTCAGAGTTAAACATCGTAGGCGTCCTTATCGCATTCGTATTCTCATTCATAAGCGGTGGAATTTGGTTCGGCCCAAAGACTTTTTATCCCATTTGGATGAGAGAACGCGGCCGTTCCTCTGGTCAATTGACGGCTGAGCAGAATAAGCCTGCTCTACTTTTTGGCGGAACCATTCTTGGAATTCTTATACAAACTTTGACACTAGCCGTGATTATCACATCACTACAACAATCTAGGCCGGATTTCAGTGTTCTCGACGGTGCAGCCGTTGGTTTGGCACTTGGCGTTGGAATCGCAATGTTTGCTTCCCTTTCACACCGTTTATTCGGTGGAGAAAACCTCAAAGTTTGGATTATCGAAACCGCAAA
>JBJTKU010000111.1:0-3011 GCA_046096605.1 Candidatus Planktophila sp.
CAAGAAATATGTCTTGCGCTTATTTGCCCCCTGGGCAGCGCGAAAGTTTGAGGACATCAGTTTTAGAAAGTGACCTTAGGAACTTCGCGAGATTGTGGATCTTCTACTTCATAGAAGGGGCGAGCGCTTACCTTTGCAAGGCCTGCGAAGAAACTTGTAGGAATTGTTGCAACAGCCTGATTGAGTGAACGCACATTATCGTTATAGAACTGGCGAGCAAATGCAACTTTATTTTCGGTAGTTGATAGCTCTTCTTGAAGTGATAAGAAGTTTGCAGATGCTTTGAGATCTGGATAGGCCTCTGCAACTGCTAGCAAGCCACGAAGTGCTTGTGTCAGTGCGCCATCTGCAGCTGCAACATCTGCAACACCTGATGCCGATGTTGACCTTGCGCGAGCTGCCACGACCGCATCAAAGGTTGATTGTTCATGGGTTGCATACCCTTTAACCGTTTCAACAAGGTTAGGGATCAGATCAGAGCGACGCTTGAGTTGCACCTCAATCTGCGCGAATGCTTCGTCGACGCTGATATTTAAGCGGACGAGACGGTTGTATTGAGCGACGACAAAGATTGCCAGAAGGGCAACGATTCCAAGAACGACAAAGATTTCCATATGTACATCAACCCCTTAACAGCAAGGGATATTCCCTACTGGTTAGTCGATCTTACTCCGGTGGAAGTTAAGGTAGGAGCGGCTCGGTGTTGGTCCGCGTTGGCCCTGATAACGAGATCCGTACTTCTCGCTTCCATAAGAATGTTCTGCTGGCGAAGAGAGTTTGATCAGGCAGAGCTGACCGATCTTCATTCCTGCAAATAACTTCACGGGAAGGTTTGCCACATTTGAAAGTTCGAGAGTGATGTGGCCAGAAAAACCTGGATCGATAAAACCTGCAGTTGAGTGGGTTAAGAGTCCAAGTCGTCCAAGAGATGACTTACCTTCAAGGCGACCGGCGATGTCATCTGGAAGAGTGATCACTTCGTAGGTGCTGGCTAGGACAAATTCGCCTGGGTGGAGGATAAAGGGCTCGTCGCCATCTGCGATTACCTCTCGGGTCAGCTCTGGCTGCTCGAGGGATGGATCAATCACTGAATATTTATGGTTTTCAAAGACGCGGAAAAATTTATCTAGGCGTACATCGACAGACGATGGCTGAATCATCGCCTCGTGGAAGGGTTCGACGCCTACGCGTCCAGCCGAAATTTCGCTTCTAATATCGCGATCACTAAGTAGCACGGCGCGAGCCTATATCTCGATAGTGTGATCGCAGAACATGACCCACCGTAAATTCACTGTCTCCAGGTTAAAGCGCCGGTTTTGGAGTCTGGGCGACAGACCAACATATGCTTATCCGAACTCTCCCAGAAACCGACCTGCCCATCGAAGGCACACTTACCACCCAGGCTTGTTCCCTGTTTGGTTGGACGAGAAGAATAGGTCCAATCTGGCCACTGCCCGGCCAGCCCCCCATAACCCTGGCCCTTAATCGTCTTATATCCGTAGAAAAAAACAGTTGCTATAAATGTAGATCCTTTGGGGCAATTAACATCGTCATCACCAAATGTACGAGCGAGAGTCACTGTTGTTTTCGGGATATCGGCACGTTTTGGATTAATAGACGCTTGGGTATTACAGGCAAAGAATCTCTCTAATCTATTTCCAAATCCTTCTGCATTATCTTTTGCGGGTGCGTAATTAATCTGCGTTTTATCAGATGAGAGAAAAATTCCAGCTTCCGCAAATACCGGTTTCTTATTAATCTTTCGCAGCATTCCATCTGGACATGCCTGCGAATCTGCCAAAGATTCAACAACACGTGTAGCAATAGTTGCTGTGACGGGAGTCTTTGGATTATTGCTAGCTGGATACGTTTCGTAGCAGAGAACTTCCACTAGTGATGCAGCCTGGGTAGCCACTGGTGTAGGTGTTGGCCCAAGAGTTGGCGTTGGCGTAGGAGCGCTACCAGAAGGGCCACACAGTGGTGAAGGGTTTGTTAGACAATCAACTGAAGAAGTTGATGGCGAAGCAATCGGTGAAGGCTGAGTAATCACACCTGAAGTCGGTTTAGGAGTTGGTGATGGTGTCGACGCTGGTGCTGCAATTTCTGATGCAGGCACTGGAAGAAACCTGGCGGTGCTTGCAGAAGCGTTTACAATCTCTCCATAGTCTCGTGAATAACTTTCTAGCGTTGGATTCCCAGACTTCTTTGCAATTACTATGAAGCGAATCGATTTTCCTGTTTGGGAGGATGTCAATTTGAGGGTTTTCGCCGTCGCCCCCGGGATTACCCTGTAACAACTATTTAGTGGGGGAGAGGCATTTGAACAAGTAACTTCCCACCTATATGTAAAGCTATACCCCGAATCCCAAGTACCTTCATACCCCGTCAAGATTTTATTTTCTTGAAGAGTTCCGCTGATTTGGGGAGCGCCAAGAATTTGTGGACCCGGCCAAGCAGACTCTATAGAAACAGCTGAATACCCTGGCTTTGTTGCTGTGATCCGAACATAAATTTGTTGGCCTTTATCTTGGTTTGTTGGACTGTAAGTCGATGCGTTTGCCCCAGCGATCGTGTTGGTTTTCCACGGACACTCAATTGAAATACATCTGCGATTCCACTGATAAGCTAAATTCACTTCGCTCATCCAAGAACCAGTGTATTTAATTGTTAAAGTGCCGCCTACTATCGGGTTTCCAGTCACTTCGGCGGCGGTAGGTGCTTGAATTTTTAATGGTTGAACTACCGTGGGTGATTGTGACGCTGCAGGTTTAGGTGTTGGTGTTGGTGTTGGTGTTGGTGTTGGTGTTGGTGTTGGTGTTGGTGTTGGTGTTGGTGTTGGTGTTGGTGTGGGCGTTGGCGTAGGCGTTGACAGGAAAGTTCGAGTTTGACAATCAGAATTGGCATCCCGCCCAAAAGTAGCCAAGGCTACATCGCCAACAGATAAAGAAATTCTTACAACATCAAGATATGCATCGCATGTCAGAGTTGTTCTAGATTCATAGATTGATTTT
>JBJTKU010000112.1:0-6534 GCA_046096605.1 Candidatus Planktophila sp.
AGGGCAAATGCTGCAGCATGTGCTTTACAGAATCCAAAGGATGCAAAGGCGCGCAGAATCTCCCAGACCTTTGTCACGATATCGAGTGGATAGCCTTTCTGCGTTGCAGCAGGAAAGAACCAATCGCAGACTTCTTGTTGGCTCGCCTTATCCCCCAGCGATCGCCGTTTCTCATCGGCGCTTGCCAGAGAGATTCCTGTCATCACAGAAATCATTGAAATTACCTGTTCGTGAAAGACAACAACCCCTTCTGTCTCTTGCAAGATCGGTGCCAGATCAGGATGGATGACATCGGCTGCAGTAAAACCATGACGTGAGTTGAGAAAGGGAGCGATCATGTCGCTCTTGACTGGCCCTGGGCGAAAGAGAGAGATATCGATAATCAGATCGTTAAAGGTGCGGGGGTTAAGTTTGCCGACTAGTTCGCGTTGTCCAGGGCTTTCAATCTGAAAGATTCCTAAGGTGCGAGTGGATTGGATTAACTCAAAGGTCTGCTCGTCATCGAGTGGAATTGCATCGATATCGATCTTTTTATTCTGGCTCTTCTCGATCTCGTTGAGTGTGTAGGCAATCGTTGATTGCATCCGCACACCCAAGATATCGAGTTTGAGAAGACCGATATCTTCCACATCATCTTTATCTAATTCGACCATGGGAAAACCGCTGGCATTGATATGTAGCGGTACGCGATCTAAGAGTCCACCATCAGAGAGCACAACTGCACATGGATGCATTGCAAGGTGGCGCGGTAGCCCGTCGAGCTCTTCGGCAAGAGCAACTGTCATCGCCATGAGGGGCGCTGATGTATTGAGAGTCTTCAATTCAGGAAGAGATTGCAGCACCGCTTGAATATTGCGCGCTCGTACATGCGGCATCGCCTTTGCTAGAAGATCAATCTCTGCAGCAGGCAAGCCAAGGGCTGCACCGGTATCGCGAATTGCATGGCGGGCGCGATATGTATCAAACATCGCAACTGTTGCAGCGCGTGAGGTAACGCCAGGTTCGCTCAGAGAAGGTGATCCATAGCGGTTAAAGACCATCTCATATATCTCAAGTCTGCGATCTGATTCGACATCGATATCGATATCAGGAAGAGCTGCGCGAAGCGGCGAACAGAAACGCTCCATCAAAAGACCATGGCGCATCGGATCGACACCTGAGATACCGAGTAAGTGACAGATTAATGAGCCAGCACCGCTGCCTCGCGCTGCTACGCGGATTCCCTTATCGCGCGCCATCTGTGCAATATCTGCAACTGTAAGAAAGTAGGACTCGTATCCAAGAGATGCCACCGTTGCTAGCTCGTCATCTAATCGCAGACGCGCAGCCTTCACATCTGCACTTGCGCTATAGCGCCAATGGATTCCCGCCTCTACTCGCGAACGTAGAAGAGTGCGCATTGAGCTCTGTGATGTAGCACCAACAATATGTGGTTCAGGTAGATGTATTCCACCAAGCCCAATATCGCGTGATGGCGAAAGCAGAGCGCGCTCTGCCCATTTGCGCGTGCTCTTTAGTAAGGCACGTGGAGATGACTCTCCAGCTGCACGTGCAATCTCTGTTGCAACCTGTGTCATCTCTTCGCTATTTTTTAAATATGCCTGCGCATTACGCCGTTCGATATGTCGTTGATCTAAAGGAACAAGTTGGCGAGCGCAATCTAAGAGATCTGCAATCGGCCCATCGCTAGCATCGCGCATACGTACAGCGTTACTGATCACTGCATCGATATCGTGATCGCGAGCAAAGGCCAGCGATCGCCCCGCATGTGCTGTAGAGCCGGGGCCATTTCCTGCAATCAGATGTGAGACACATTCAATGGCGTGATCGCCAAAGAATTCGCGGGTCTTATTAAAGAGATCAAGGGCCTGCTCTGGGCGATGGGCAGCTAGTGCGTAACTCATAGGCGATTGCGGGCCATGTAAGAGATGGAGCGCAGTGCTATGTGCGCTAAATTTTTCAAGTAGCTCGATAGTGATGCGTGTATCGCCATCGCCCTTATTCATATGCAGGCCGGTAAGAAAACGTACAAGGTGAGCCCATCCCCCATCGCCATGCGCTAAAACTGTCACTCGTTGTTCAGGTAATTTCTTATCTACCGATTTTTTATCGAGATCAAGATCTATCGGAAGATTGATTCCAATAATCGGTGCAATGCCGTGAGCTACACATGCTTTGGTAAAACGAATCACTCCCGAAAGAGTTGCGCGATCTGTCAGCGCAAGAGCGGGTGCACCCTGTTGGCGAGCGCGCGCCACAAGATCGTGTGGCTGTGTAGTCCCGTACTTCATTGAGAATGCGCTTGCAACGCGAAGGTGGATAAAACTCATGAGTTATCTAGATAGATCGAATAAGCCATTGCCCTGTGGCTTCATCGCGTTCGATTTCAAATGTTGTCAGTGCGCCAATCGGTGCAGCCTCTACCGTCCAGAGAGCGCGTGCTCCATCGTCAGGGCGATACTTGCCATCACTGACTCTGTTCCACCATCCACCCGCCTCGCACCATCGCGAGAGAACGGAGTGGATACGAAAACGTCGCCCCTTAAAGGTGAACTCGATCGGTGTAACCAACCCTCCAACGCCATCTGCAAGGACTTCGTGGGGTGGACGTACTTCAGGGAGTGACATTGCGATCGCCTTCTTTCCTGCTGTGTGGACAATTCGAACAGATGTTCGAAAACTAGCCCACACCCCTGACAAGAGCAAGCCTGGGCGGGCGACACACCCTGCTCGCCAGCCCTAAAATAGTTGAAATTTCAACTATATCCTCTACTCTAAGGGGGTAAGAGAGTTCGCCCTGAGTTCGCCTTGGGTTCGCATTGAGGTGGGCATTGAGGTGGGCTCGTCCACAAAGGCACTATCTAAGAAATATCAAGGAGAAATATGAACGTCGTTCTATTCATCGGCCAGGTGCTCTTCGCAGCCCTGTTCATCACATCAGGAATTGGTCACTTCGCCAAACTTGAGGCAATGACTGGCTACGCACAATACAAGAAGCTCCCCGCAGCAAAGTTTGGGGTAATGGCAAGTGGGCTCTTCTTCCTCGTTGGCGGAATCTTGATCGTTATCGGAACCTATGTCGATCTCGGCGCACTTCTCATCGCAATCACACTCGTACTCGCAGCAGTCATCTTCCATAACTTCTGGAAGGAGACCGATGCAAATACAAAGATGCAGGAGCAGATCGCATTCAATAAGGACATCGCTCTAGCAGGTGCAGCGCTGCTGCTCTTCGCACTTGTTGCTGGTGGAATTATTGAAGGAAGCGATCTACTAGTTAATGTCGGAAGCATCTCATTTTTCTAATAATCCGAAATTAATCGAAAGTTCACAAGAAAGCCCCCTGGGAAACTGGGGGCTTTCTTCTTTTCCTTAGCAACTTCTGAGACTATTGCGACATGGAGATTCTTGGAGCGCTGATCGCAGGAACATTTATTGGTAGCGTCCTTGGATTTGTCGGTGCAGGTGGCGCAATGCTGGCAGTACCCATCTTGATATACGGATTTGGCTTTGAACCATCAGTTGCATCAACTTCAGCTCTGGCTGTCGTTGGTTCTGCCGCTCTATCTGGAGCAAGTGCCAAGATCAAAACAAAGCAGATCTACTATCGTGATGCCTTCGTTATCTGGTCGATCGGGCTTGTCACTAATCTTGGTTTTTCTAGCATTGTTGATCGCCTACCCGAAGACTTTATAGCAATCGGTTTTTCACTTGTGATTTTCTTCGCCGGGTTAAGCATGCTTGGCTCACCGCTGACTACTCTTCACAAGCGCATGAGCTGGCCAGTGCTCATTGGTATCTCTCTCTTGATTGGATCAATTACTGGGCTCTTTGGTATCGGTGGAGGATTCCTAGTTATCCCAGTTCTTGTGCTGGGATTTGGCACTCCACACGTAATTGCTGCAGGAACTGCGCTCTTAGTTATAGCTATTAACTCCGCCACCGCCCTGTTGGGTCATCATGCTTTGTGGAGTGAAGTCACATGGAACATCCCTATCGTAATGGGAGCAAGCGCGGTTGTAGTCGCTCAAATGGCTTCCCGAATCACATTACCTATTGCAGATACTCTCCTGCGAAAACTCTTTGCCTACCTGCTCTTTTCAGTCGCAACTTTTAGTGTGATTGAACGGATTTTCCTAGCTTAATTGTGATCTTTCTTCGTGTGAATGGTGCGGGATAAGTATCCCGACAGAAAGAGCATTGATATTGGAAAAAAGAGAGCTATAGGAAGACTAGATACCTCAGAGATCAGACCTGTAAGGGTTGGGCCAAAGAAATAACCTGCAATTCCGATGACTCCAACGCGTGCAATAGCAACCGCCGGTGCTACTCCTGGTGTAGCGCCAGCTGCCAAGATAAATGCAGGAAACATCGGACCGATTCCAAATCCGAGTGCGATAAAGCCAACGTTAATTATGATCAAGGAGAGTAACGGATATGAATCCGATAGAGGCACTGCAATAAGAATTGCTGCCCCCAATGTAACGCCACCGATATAGGCACCCAGCTTGACTGTGAGAGCTGGCCCCAACCGATCCAGCGCCTTATCACCTAAGAAGCGACTGACAATCATGGCAAGTGCAAAGCAAGCAAAACCAGATGCGTTAATGCCCTTGTCATATCCCATATCGTCGCGAAGTAAAATTCCGGCCCAATCTCCTGCCGCTCCCTCTGCAATTAAACAGCCCAATAATCCAATCCCGATACCCCAGAGAGGCAGAACACTCTTTCCAAAGAGTGGAATCTTTGCATTGGTCTCTTCTGCTCCGCCATCGTGATCATCGAGATCGCCAGGAAGCAAGAAGAACGCTGCCGGCACAAATGCAATACCTGCAAATATCGCAATACCGACAAGATTTACTTCGTATGAAACAAATCGCGCGATTGATCCACCGAGTACCGTGGTTAAGAAAGCACCAACACTCCACATTGCATGCAAGCTCGACATACATCGCTTCTGAATAATCTTCTCAACAACAAAACCTTGTGAATTGAGACAAATATCCATCAAGGAATATCCAAAGCCCATCACAAATAGTGAAAGCACAAGAATTGATGCAGTGTTTGCCAGGCCCATTCCGGCAAGACCTAACGGCATAATTGTGATCGCAACCCGTGTCACCTTACGTGAACCAAATGTATGGATAGCTCTTCCGCCAAGTTGAGCACCAGTGACTGATCCAAAGGTGCTTGCTAGCAAGATAAATCCAAATTGGCCGTTGCTTAGTCCAATCGCATCTTTAATTTCTGGAATACGTGGTACCCATCCCATAGAGACCATGCCCATGAGTAAGAACATGGCAAGAAGTGACTTGCGAGCTTGCTCTGCAATTGCCACAGGGGCGGTTGCTCGTAATCTCTGTGGGCTCATAACGGCTAACGCTAAACCATCTCTAGCGACAACGTAGATGTGACAGGGCAGATGTAACCGGCAATGTCGTACCCTTCATCTATGGATCACATTCTCGAGCGCGCATCTGTAATTCGCGCGGCCGAAGCGATGACATCTTTAGGCGTTCAAGGTTCAATCGTCGCCTTGAGTGAAAGTGCACGAACAGCCCAAGAGGCAGCAGATGCCCTAGGTGTGCAGGTTGGTCAGATTGCGTCCTCATTGATCTTCAAACTCCCTTCAGATAGAGCTCTCCTGATCATTACAAGTGGTCGTCATCGCGTAGATACCGAACGTGTTGCCAAGAACCTTGGAATCGAAAAACTTGGACGCGTAGATGCCGACTTTGTGAAAGAAACTTCTGGTTACTCCATTGGTGGCGTTAGTCCCCTTGGTTGGATCACTCAGCCTGAACTGATTCTCATCGATGAAGCACTCAACGATTACGAAGTCGTCTGGGCAGCAGCAGGACATCCACATGCTGTCTATCCCACTTCATTTACTGAATTAATAAAGTGCACCAAGGCACAACCAATGGTCGTCAGCGATTAGGAATTCTCATGAATAAAGTAGTCGTTGCATACTTTTGGAAGATAGAGAAAAAGTCCCTCCCCTTTGCCTTTTTCTCAATGGCTGGCGATCGCAGAAAGTTGCGCAATGCCCGTGGTGTGCACTTTGCCAAAATGCTTGGAACAGGTACGGGCGAAAAATTCACACCAAGTGATGCTGATCTTTCACGTTGGGGTGCCCTCATTGTTATTGATGAGAACATTTTAGATTTAATCGATAGCAATCCAGTGATCAAGGGTTGGAATACACGGGCAACTAATGAAGTGCGGATGGTTCTAGATCCGATCGCCGCTCATGGTCTCTGGTCTGGATCTAATCCATTTGATTGGAGCCACACACCTGCAGCCGATGCCCAAGTCGTAGCAATTACCCGAGCGCGCATTAAGTGGCGCCAGAACTTTCGTTTCTGGTCTGCTGTGCCTCCTGTTTCAACGCAACTACACAAATCCCCTGGCCTGATTGCGGCGATCGGAATAGGTGAAGCGCCAATCGGGTTGCAGGGAACATTCTCGCTTTGGGAAAACGGCAAGGCGTTGAGAGATTTCGCCTACAAAGGAAGTGCTCATCAAGGAGCG
>JBJTKU010000113.1:0-3113 GCA_046096605.1 Candidatus Planktophila sp.
GTCTGGGGGCTCGATCACAATCGCGAGCTCGTAGGCATTGAAGTAGATCCATTTGAAGAGATGGCAAAGAACCGCTTCAAAACAGTCCGACTTCTCGCAGTTCGCGTTCTCTCAAATACCTTCGATCCCGATGAGACCGAGTACGAAAAGTTCAACCTATTAAGCGAATACATTCGCCTCTCACTCCCACTTGCAACAAGTAACGATGAGCCAGGAAAGAAGACCAATCTCCGCCGCATCAACTTAGTTGTCCACCCAACCGATCTTCAGTCAACTGATTATTCTCAAGTATTTAAGGGCCATTGGGATCACCATGTGATTGCATCGCCTGAAGATCGCAAAACTCCATTATCTGCAGATCGATTTGTGAAAGAAGATGCTCGATATCCAAAATTCATCGCCATGCACATCGCTGCAACTGGTGGTCTATGGAACGGAATCTCTCGCAGTCCATTTGATGAGTTAGCAAAGCCTGAATCCGGTGCGCATTCATACCAACTCTCACGCGTCTTTGTTAACTCAGTTCTTACCGACGGTCTCTCCCGTCGCGTTGCAGCTTCGGTACTCAGTGACTTAGCCGATCCAACAATTGACCTTCACCAAAAGGGATTAGTTGCTGAGATTCCAGATACTGTCTTCATTCCGGAAACCGATGCTGAAGCATGGGTAGATGAGATGGTACGAATTGTTTTTGAACGAGAAAACGGAATTCTCACCTTTGAAGAGCCAGTCCCTGCAGAAGAATTGAAATGGGTTAAATGGAGTGAATGGCAGGGAATTAAGGATTTCCTCGCTTTTTCTGGCAAGAAGATCATCTCGATGCCCAAGTGGTGCTGGATTTGGACTCGTCGCCGTATCGGAAAGAAACTCACCGATTCATTGGCTGGGCCAGATGGTGGTCTGGTTATCGGCGTGGATCAAGATGATGCTGCAGATATTCGCGACAAGTCACTCTTTGATGCGATGGCAACGATTAATTCAAATGTTCAAGAAGCGCAGAAAGCTCTCGTCACCCCATTCCGTCGCACCAATACTGCTTCTCGCCCTGGACTCTGGTCTGATATTCGCCAACTCATCTACGGATTCTTAGAAGGTGGCGATCTTTCCAAGTACGGCGTTGAAAACTTCGATGGCCGTTTCCCAATCTTTTCAAAAGTTAGCGATTTGATTCAGGATCCCAAGGAAGTTCATCCGGTACCAGGTCCACTAGCCGACCTCAGTGACGTGACTGAGATTACCTGGAAGAACATTGATCAAGCAGAAGAGCTAGTCGAAATTCACGCAGAACATATTGCACAGCGCAAGAGCGAACTCGATACAAAAGTTTCACAGATGGTTGAGCTCGACTCGCAACTACGTGCGTTACTTGGTGAACCAGAACCAGTGCAATCGCGAAATCGCTTGAGGGGGTTCAACTAATGATGAGCAACAATAGTTTTAACTCACCTTCGAATCCTCCGGTGAACCCACCTGATGATGGAACGGATAATCCAACACCTGATACCACTATCACTCCAGAAGTAGATGAAAGTGTTGTTAATACAGTCAATGCTAATCCGACCTTCGAAATGCCTTCTGATGCACCACAAGCTCCAGTTGTAGAGCCTGAGGTTCCGGCAGGTCCAACCCCTGAAGAGTTGGCCGAGATAGCACGCCAAGAAGCGCAAAAGAGAGCAGCAGAACTCCAAGAAACACGGGCAAAACTCGAGAGAGAAGCTCAGATTCTCATTGAAGAGATCGCCCTCAAAGAAGAGTCCGCCCAGAAGTTTGCAGTTTGGGTTGAGCACCACCGTCGTACTTTCTTGTGGAAGATGCTCTCAAAGATGAACGATCAGCTCGACAGAATTGTCGATAAGCAGAGCGAGTACGAGTCAACCGTTGCATCTGTTGAACTTCCAAAACCAGGCGAACTTGTTCGCTACCGCAAGCGCTTTCATGCAACAGTTCTTGCAGGGCTTACCGGCGTTGGAGTTGGTGGATTAATTTGGTGGCTAGTGATCAATTATGTCCCTTATGGTTGGGTGGCAAAGATTGCTGTAACGACCGCACAAGTCGTGCAGTGGCTCATTGGAATCTTTACTTCAACTCTGCTGGCTGCGCTGATTCTTTACTATCGCGATTGGCGCAGATTTGATTGGAAGGTCAAGACGCTCAATCACAAATTACGAGACGTGGCACAAGGTGTAGATAAGGTGCGACGCGAAGAAGTTCGGCTCGCATCACTTTATCCGCAAGTGAAGGATTGGCTCGAGATTATCGGCTACTCACTTAACCGTCCATGGACCATGAATAGCAAATGGTTTAAGTCCTATATCTCTGATCTCAACCAAGATGAGTTCCCGTTCTCATTACGCATAGCTCAAGCACAAGAGGAAGATGCATCATCTATGCACGAACTTCAGGGAAATGCTATGAAACGCTATGCCGTTCGCGGGTGGCGCACACGAGTTCTTAAGGATCAGATCTTGGCGATTGCCCAAAAGGTTGGTCTACCTCTTGAACGTATGACAGTAGATGGTGTTGATCAGGACATCTCATATTCTCCAGGTGGGCCGCGTATTGAGCTACGCAATGGACTTGAGAATACCGAAGCCCTTGAACTTGTGGCACGACGTCAATTGATTCCTTTGACCTTTAAGGTGCAGAGCGAAGAGATCACAAAGTCACGTCCACCAGTCAAGGAGAACCGCACCAACGCGCTTGATGTTATTCAGGCAGATCTCGCAGGACTTGAAGAAGAAGAGCGAGTTGATTGGGATGCATTCCTCAAAGAACCAATTGGGCCATTTGACGGCGTGGTAACCCCATTTAGTTTGGCATCCCTTGCACCCGGTCAAGTAATGGCTGGATTCCACGAAAAGATGAAGTCACACTTTGTAGTTCCAAAGCGAATGGAAGCACTTGCTGCTGCAAATCCCGATGCACGTGTAGAGACATACAATGAGTCAGCGAACTTGCCGATGGATATTGTGATCAGAATGGATCTATCAGAGAAGTTGCCTACACATGCAATCAAGATCAATCCATCTGCTGCGCGAACTGCAGAGCCAACTCCGATCTATCGCTCCATTATTGAAGACGATGGTGACGATGATTAAGGGTGGTTTCGAAGT
>JBJTKU010000114.1:0-2785 GCA_046096605.1 Candidatus Planktophila sp.
GATATGTATAGCCCTGCTCGCAGAATATCGACGGTGACCATCAAGCGTCTGCGATCAAAGCGATCTGCGAGGACGCCTGCAAGTGGACCGAGGAAGACTGCCGGCAATAAACGTGCAATAAAGACACCGGCGATTGCAAAGTTAGCAGTTGAGTACGAGCCGCCAGAAAGTTGTTGGGCTAGGGCAGTTGTTGCAAGCAGGCCGAGCCAATCTCCGAGCGATGAGAAGACCATCGAGTTCCAGAGCTTGCGAAATGGCTTAATGGAAAGGACGCTGCGCGTGACATCCTGAGCCGGTGCGGCTGGACGTGGAAGCGATGCGGTCATAGCGGTAAGTCTAACCCGCCTCACAATGTAGCACCTAAAACCCTACGTGCTACTTTGCGATAACCTACCCTTATGGTAGATCAGCGGATAGAAGAGTTGATTGATAAGGGTGAGATTGTGGAATCCGATGGAAACCTTTGGGAGCTCCCCGCAGCTACATTTAAAGTCAAAGGTAAGAGCGCCTCAGCACAATTAATAGCAGAGCGCGAGCATAAATAAACTTTGGCATCGGCGGGGGTATTAGGAAGAGCTGGTCATACGATTGTGACCTACGATAAAAATATGGCAAGTGCCGCGCGCGCTCTTGGTTTTAACGTCGAATCTCCTGGAGCGCAGATATAAATTAGAAGAGGCTCTCGACGCTCTCTTTGAGGCTATAGCGCGATGTAAAGCCCATTGCTGATTTGGCGAGTGATACATCGGCGCATAAGAAAGCTGGGTCTCCTGCGCGACGATCTGTATCAATAGGTGTGATATCACTGCGGCCCATTGCATCAAGGACGAACTTTACGATCTCGCGCACGGATGCGCCTTTGCCGGTGCCGATATTGATAGTTGGTGGCAGGGGTTTTGTGGCATCTGCAGCGGCCAAATGTGCTGCTGCAATATCTCGAACATCGACATAATCACGCACACATGTTCCATCTGAAGTTGGGTAATCATGGCCGTAGATCACTGGTGCTTGGCCACTCTTGACCCTGTTAATTACAATGGGCACTAAGTTCTCTACTGAGTTATCAAGAAGTGCGCGATTGGCGCTACCGACGACGTTAAAAAATCGCAGCGAGGATCCGTAGTTTCCTGGGATCGAGATAAATTCGCTGACTTTGCTTTCGGCCAGTAACTTCGAAGAACCGTATGGAGATATCGGTGCGGTCGGCCCATCTTCACGACATGGTTCCATGGAATCAGGGCTGCCATAGACAGCAGCAGTGGATGAGAAGATAAAACGTGTAACGCCATGACGCTTGGCAGATTCAATTAATTCAACGGTTGCTGTGTAATTGACATCAAGGTATTCGTCAGGCTTCTCCATCGATTCACCGACTGCCTTAAGAGCTGCGGTGTGAACGATGCCGGTGAAATCGCCTGCGGCAATCAGTGCATCAACCTTTGCGTAATCGCGAATATCGATCACCTCAAGCGGAATATCGACAGCATGCTTGGCACGCAGGTAATCCACGCGAGATTCAAGGCCTTGGTAGAGCGAATCAAGAAGAACTACATCTTTACCGGCTTCGATAAAGAGATCGGCGATATGTGTGCCGATATACCCAGCACCACCTGTAATTAACCACCGTTGCTTGCTCACATGGTGAGTCTAGTGGCTACCTACTTCTTCTTATACCCAGCCGGGCACTTTGGCGCTACTGCAGTTACCTTCTTTGTCACCTTGCCCTTAATGCACGTGATCGTGGTTTTCTTTGCCGCAGGTTTTGAAGTTGGAGAAGGTGTCGGGGTTGCACTTGGTGATGCAGCCTCCTTCTCTTGAGAGAGTTTCACTGTGATCTTAGGACTGGAGAAGGTAAATCCATTTGCTGAAAGCTTCATCCAGCCAGCTTTTTCAGTGAAGGTAGATGTTGCAATATTGGAGTTGCCATCTGCATTTGTGATTGAGACTGTTGCTCTAATGGGTGCTGCTGAGAATTTATAGAGGCAACGCGCAAACTTAGAATCAAGAACTAGATCATAACTGCCCTGGAAAACATCACCATTGGTCTTGTTATGAACACCTGCTACTTTGTAATCGAAAGATTCACCATCAAATGATGGTGGCGCTCCTTGGTATATCGATGCATTTGTAGTGACTACACCTTGGAATTTTCCAGGAGATGCATTTGCACATTGATAGAATTTTGGAGTACTCCCCATCAGCGAGCGCACCGACCACCGTGGGAACATCAACTGTGCATTCTTTGGCCATTGCTTTTTGAAGAGGTCATACATTTCGAAGGCAAGATCATATGAGCTTGCTGTTCCTATCCCGTCATATCCTTTGAGATTATTCGGAAAATCTGGCTTTCCCAAATTGTGCTTGGGATCGTTGAAGTAATTCCTCTGTGCCTCGCTCATATCCGCCAGATCAACCTTTGCGGCAATGAGCGGGATTTCTACAGAGTCTGCCGAAATAGAGACTCGACTGATGTCTCGGCTGAGATCAGGATTTTTGGAGAGACTCTCCACTGAAATCTCTGGATCTCTCATTCTTCCGAGCAACCATGTCGAGATCTGAGTAGGAAGATGTAAAACAAGTTGCAGCCGCGTATTTGGTGCAAAATCCGATTGAACACCACATTCATCGACGTCAGCCCAGATGCAATGTGGGCCAAACCCGCCAACGAATTTCCTGACTCCATTTATTGGAGTTACTTTAAGGCCAGAAGTACCTGGCTCTGCGATCATTTCATAGGGCGAGATGCTGGATTGGAAGGATGTCAAAGAAACGCTCTTCACCGCTG
>JBJTKU010000115.1:0-7961 GCA_046096605.1 Candidatus Planktophila sp.
GGTGACTCTCACAGTAGGGTAGGCAAATGTCTAAAGCCCTACGCCCACGAATCGGAGCCCACACACCTACAAGCGGCGGAATGGCAAAGCGTTCCATTGAATACGCACGCCTTACCGAAGCCGAGGCGATTCAAGTCTTTACCTCTAATCCACGTGGTTGGGCGATGCCTGAGACTAATCATGATGCAGATGCACTCTTTCGTGAACGCGCTAAGGAACTAGATCTTGAAGTCTATGTACATGCACCATTCCTGATTAATTTAGGTTCTCCTACTGAAGGAACATACAAAAACTCTTTGGCTTCAACTGAGTTCTCGCTCAAGCGCGGTAAAGAGATCGGCGCACTTGGAGTGGTTGTTCATACAGGATCTGCAGTCAACGAAGATTTCGTCGACGGGGCTTGGAAGCAGATTCATGAAGGTGTGATGCCGATCCTTAACGCTCTGACCGAAGATGCTCCGTACCTTTTACTTGAACCCACCGCTGGCCAAGGACAATCTTTAGTCAAGCGACTTGAAGATCTTGAATTCTATTTAAAGGCGCTGGAATACCATCCGAAGGTTGGTATCTGCCTAGATACTTGTCATGTATTTGCTGCAGGCCATGACATCGCTAAAAAAGGTGGAATGAAAGAGACGCTAGATCTTCTCGTTGAAATTGCAGGTGTTGAACGTATTCAACTGATTCATGCAAATGATTCAATGGATGTCTGTGGAGCCCTTAAAGATCGCCACCAGAATATCGGAGAAGGTTTTATTGGAACAGATCCATTTAAGGAACTCCTTGCCCACCCTGCAGTTCTTAACGCCCCACTGATCCTGGAGACTCCGGGTATGGAGCCAGAACATGGCAAAGAGATCGCGTTATTGAAAAAGCTTCGTAAGGGATAGGCGCATACCGACCATGAAGACACAAGCGGTTCGAATGCGCCTTGCTCCGATTGCCTTGATAACGCTGGCGGCCTCATGGGGTCTGGCATTTGTCATTATGAAAGATTCAATCGAAAGACAGAGCGTCAATAGCTTTCTCTTTACTCGTTTTGCGCTCGCAGTGCTCTTTCTCGTGGCTTTCAAACCAACTCTCTTTCGCGCAATAACGAAAGATCTCTTCATAAAAGCATTTGCTGCAGGGTTACTTCTCGGAGCGGGATATATTTTGCAGACTGAAGGGCTAGCACGCACAGGAGCTGCCATAACAGGTTTTGTCACTGGACTCTATGTAGTTGCAACGCCACTGATTTCAGCTCTTCTATTGAAGAAGAGGATCTCACTATTTACCTGGGGTTGCGTCGCACTTGCAACTGTTGGCCTGGCACTTCTTTCGCTCCGCGGTTGGTCGATGGGGTACGGCGAGTTTCTCGTCTTGTTATGTGCCATTGCCTTTGGGGCACATATTGTCGCTCTTGGTCAATGGAGTTCGGGGCGAGATGTTTATGCCATGACAACAGTTCAACTCTTTGCAGTCACTGTCCTGACAGGTGTCTTTGCATGTGCGCAAGGCTATGAACTCCCACCTGATCGCAATGTGTGGGCGGTTGTCATCTTTACCGCCATAGTCTGTACAGCCTTTGGCTTTATCGTCCAAACTTGGGCACAAGCGCATATAGATTCTACAAAGGTTGCAGTTATTTTGACTCTTGAGGTTGTCTTTGCCGCCCTCTTTGCAATAACGATTGGACGTGAAAGCATGACTCTTCAAGTGGCTCTCGGCGGAGTCATTCTGCTCATTGCCATGTATCTCATTGTTGTAAAGGAACCCACAGCATGATTGACCTTCGCTCCGATACGGTCACCGTTCCAACCGATGCCATGCGTCAAGTAATTGCATCGGCACCCGTCGGAGATGATGTCTATGGCGATGATCCGACCGTTAATCTCCTTGAAGAACGCATTGCAGAACTCTTCGGTAAAGAGGCGGGGCTTTTTTCGCCAACCGGCTCGCTTGCAAATCAATTGATGATGCGCACACTCGTGCAACCTGGCCAAGAAATATTGGCAGAGAGCAACTCTCATGTAGTCCGTGCTGAACTCGGTGCTGCTGCAGCTTTTTCTGGAATCACTACGCGTACATGGACGGCACAATCTGGTCTCTTGCGAGCAGATGAAGCACTTGCCCTTGCCACACCAGATGCTGGTCCCTATTTAGTTTCGACAACAGCCATCGCCATCGAAAATACTCATAATTTTGGCGGCGGAACAGTGCAGCCCCTAGATCAGATGAAAGAGCTTTACGAGAAAGCAAACGGGATAGGCATTGCTATTCACCTTGATGGTGCGCGTATCTGGAATGCACATATAGCTTCCGGAATTTCTTTGGGCGAGTACGGCAAGTATGCAGATACCATCAGCGTCTGCTTCTCTAAAGGTCTTGGTGCACCGATTGGGTCGATGGCCCTGTCTACCCGTGAACGAATCAATTCTGCGCGCATTTGGCGCAAACGCTACGGAGCAGGGATGCGCCAGGTTGGAATCTTGGCCGCTGCCGCCGACTATGCAGTTACTCATCAGCTGGCAGATCTCAAAGATGATCACCGCCGAGCAAAGTTACTTGCAACCCATATCCATGCAATAGATTCTTCTTTGATTGATCCAGCATCGGTTGCGACAAATATCGTGGGACTCAATCTTCACACAGTTGGCATTACTGCAGCAGAGCTTGCAAAGCGCACTAAAGAACTTGGATTACTTATTGGAGCACTTGGTCCACACTTTGCTCGTCTTGTGACGCATCGAGATTTCACTGATGCTCAATGCGATGAAGCTATTGAGATATTAACTAAGACCCTCGTGGCGTAAGAGCCACTCTTTCTTATTGACCCCGTAGGCGTAATTACCTAATGCTCCTCCAGTCTTTACAATGCGATGGCAAGGTACGACAAGAACAATCGCATTCTTTGCACAGGCACTACCGGCAGCACGAACTGCTTTAGGGTTTCCAGAATTTTGCGCCAACTCGGCATAAGAGATTACTTTTCCAGGTCGAACTCGTCTCATCGACTTCCACGCCGCCTGTGAAAATGAGCCACCGGGCTGACTCACCTTAATGCCGTTGATTGCTCTCACATCTCCATCAAAGTAATCGCTAACCAGATCAGAGATAATAGGAATTTTCGAGACTTCTTTGAAATCAAAACCTCGATAGAGTAAATCCAGACTTTCTTTGAGCGCTTTAATCGAAGAGAGATTTGCCCCAAGCAAGAGTTCGCCATCTGCTATGAGATTAAGGGTCCCTATCGGTGTTGATTTCGAAGTGATAAGAAGTGCCATAGGGACAACGCTTTAGCGGTCGCGCAACATCTCTGCGACAAGGAATGCTAATTCTAGAGATTGTGAATGATTTAAGCGTGGATCACAGGCAGTCTCGTATCGAGAAGCCAGATCCGTCTCAGAGATTTTCTCGCCTCCGCCCAGACACTCGGTGACATCATCACCGGTGAGCTCGATATGGATTCCACCTGGATGAGTTCCGAGTGCCTTGTGGACTTCAAAGAATCCCTTGACTTCATCCATCACATCATCGAATTGACGGGTCTTGTAGCCGGTTGCAGATTCGAAAGTGTTGCCATGCATCGGATCGCACACCCACAACACTTGTGCACCTGAATTTGTGACGCCATCTACCAGTTCAGGCAGAGCCTCACGGATTTTTCCTGCACCCATGCGAGTAATAAATGTCAGACGTCCTGGTTCGCGCGTTGGATCAAGACGATCGATAAGGCGAAGTGCATCATCGACAGTTGATTTAGGTCCGAGCTTGACGCCAATTGGATTACGAATCTTGGCAGCAAAATCAACGTGTGCACCATCTAGTTGACGTGTGCGCTCTCCAATCCATAGGAAGTGTCCTGAGACATCATATGGATTGTCGGTACGCGAATCGATACGGGTAAGGGCCTTTTCATATTCAAGGATCAGCGCTTCGTGGCTTGAGTAAAAATCGACACTCTTAAAGGATTCAGGATCGACTCCCGCTGATTTCATAAAGCTCAAAGCGCGATCGATCTCTTTAGCCATCTCCTCGTAACGCACTCCGACGCTTGAGTCACGGATAAATCCCTTGTTCCATTCGTGCACACGGCGAATATCTGCAAAACCACCTTGAGTAAATGCCCGAACCAAGTTCAAGGTCGCAGCCGATGTGTTGTAGACATCTACTAGACGCTGTGGATTAGGTGTGCGCGCACTTTCCGTAAATTCAAGATCGTTAACTGCATCTCCGCGATAGGCAGGAAGTGTTACATCGCCACGTGTTTCCAGATCGTTAGATCGCGGTTTTGCAAACTGTCCAGCCATACGGCCGACCTTCACAACAGGCAGACTTGAGTAGTACTGCAAAACTGCAGCCATCTGCAAAATCGTTTTGATTCGGTTGCGGATTGAATCTGCGGTTGCGGCGGCAAATGTCTCCGCGCAATCTCCACCCTGCAGCCAAAACGCTTTACCTGCCGCTGCATCTGCAATCTTTGATTTGAGATCATCGCACTCACCTGCAAAGACAAGGGGTGGCAATGACTTTAATCGTGAGACAGCTTGCCTTACCGGATCCCCATCTTTTCCACCAGGCCACTGCGGTTGCTGAGCAGCGACCAGGCTTTCATCAAAGAGTGAATCAAGTGAAGTCATCATGGTCCTAAGGATAGAAGGTGAGGAGAAGATCTCGTATCGGAATTATCCGAAGAAGATCTCAGACTCTTTGTAACGTTCGATAGGTACAGTCTTGAGTTTTTCAGTAGCGGTAGCCAGAGGGACTCGCACGATGTCGGTACCGTGTAGAGCAACCATTTTGCCCCAGTCTCCTTCGGAGGCAGCGGTGATTGCCTGAAGTCCGAATCGGGTTGCAAGTACGCGGTCGAAGGCTGTTGGTGTCCCACCGCGCTGAATGTGACCGAGGACTGAGGTACGAGCTTCCTTGCCAGTCTTTTCTTCAATCTGCTTAGCCAACCATTCGCCAATTCCTGAAAGCTTCACGTGACCGAATGCATCCAGCTCTGAATCTTTAGTGATCATGTCTCCATCTTGTGGGATCGCACCTTCTGCAATAACGATGATCGGTGCATATGAAGATTTGAAACGAGATTCAACCCACTCGCAGACCTTGTCTACAGAGAATTTTACTTCTGGAATCAAGATGCATGCTGCACCACCAGCAATACCAGAGTGGAGTGCAATCCATCCGGCATGGCGACCCATCACTTCAACGATCAAAGCGCGATGGTGTGATTCAGCGGTTGTGTGAAGACGATCGATCGCCTCTACAGCAATGTTGACAGAAGTATCAAAGCCAAAAGTGTAATCGGTGTTGTTGAGATCGTTATCAATTGTCTTTGGAACACCAATGACTTTAACGCCGAGAGCATCAAGTTTGGTTGCAACACCAAGAGTGTCTTCTCCACCAATTGCAATAAGAGCATCGATTCCTTGATCGGCAAGGTTCTGCTTAATGCGCTCTACGCCGTTTTCAATCTTAAATGGGTTGGTGCGCGAAGAACCAAGAATTGTTCCACCGCGTGGCAAGATGCCGCGCGTAGTCTCGAGGTTGAGCTCCATTGTGTAATTCTCAAGTGGGCCTTTCCAGCCATCGCGAAATCCAACAAACTCGTGTCCATATTCCTTTACGCCTTTACGGACAACAGCGCGAATAACAGCATTAAGTCCTGGGCAATCTCCGCCACCTGTAAGTACACCAATACGCATGTGAATTAACTCCAAAAGTGAAAAATAGGCCTCTGCAATAAGCCAAAGAGTGGTCAACGTTGACGGGCACAGTCTAGCCTTGCTCCATGGCTAATCAACTCATCGCAGGCGTAGATTCCTCGACCCAATCGGTAAAAATTGTGATTCGTGCAGCAGATACTGGCGAGTTAGTGCGCCATGGCCGCGCCGCTCATCCTGATGGCACCGAAGTTGATCCTGCTCATTGGAAATCAGCCTTAGAAAACGCAATCTCTGATGCCGGTGGACTTGCAGATGTGACTGCTATCTCGGTAGGCGGGCAGCAACATGGAATGGTTGCACTCGATGAAAAAGGTGAAGTTATACGTCCAGCCTTATTATGGAATGACACACGATCTGCCGAACAAGCCAGAACACTCAACACTGAAATTGGTGGCAACCAAGCGATGGCAGATGCAGTGGGATCAGTCCTTGTCGCATCCTTTACTGCATCAAAGGTGCGCTGGATGGCAGAGAATGAAAAAGCTAACGCCGATCGTGTTCATGCAATTGCGCTCCCCCATGATTGGTTGTCATGGCAGTTACAAGGTGGAAGAGATTTTGCTCAATTATTCACCGATCGAAGCGATGCTTCGGGGACAGGATATTTCGATCCAAAGAGTTCGACATATCGTCGAGATATTCTTGCCATGGCCTTGCTCTCAGAGCGCGAAATTTACCTTCCGCGCATTGTCGCTCCTTCAACTTTTGCTGGTACGACATCATCTGGCATTCCACTAGCAGCAGGAGCTGGCGATAACGCTGCTGCAGCGTTGGGAGTTCAAGCAGAGCCAGGCGATGTAGTGATATCACTGGGAACAAGTGGCACCGCATTTGCCGTCTCCACCACACCAACCCATGATCCAAGCGGAGCTGTTGCCGGGTTTGCCGATGCCTCAGGCCGATTCTTACCTCTTGTCTGCACACTCAATGCCGCACGTATCTTCGATGCTGCGACAAAGATTCTTGGCAAGAACCATGACGAGGTTGGGGCTCTAGCGTTGACATCAGTTCCAGGCGCACACGGATTAACTCTCTTGCCGTACTTTGAAGGAGAGCGGACACCGAATCGTCCACATGCAACAGGTGTTTTTTCCGGAATGACAATTACTAACTCAAATCCAGCAGATATTGCACGAGCAATGATCGAGGGAATGTTGTCTGGTCTTGCCGATGCTGTGCAATCACTCGTTGATCTCGGTGTTGACATTAAACGCGTACTCATTATCGGAGGAGCTGCAAAAAATCCTGCAGTTGGTCATATTGCATCGGCGCTCTTTGGTCGTCCGGTTGTTATTCCACCTGCAGGCGAATATGTTGCAGATGGTGCGGCAAGACAAGCTGCATGGGCTCTGCTTGGAGGAGATACTCCACCTGTATGGGATTTAGGAAAAGCTTCACATATAGAAACTGCGAGCACACCTGAGGTCTTAGAGAAATACCGTAGGTTGCGTGATGCAACGACTAGTTGGTGACGCGGATTCCCTTACCGACTACAACAACTCCACCATCAGAGATGGTAAATCGTTCTCTATCGCGCTCTAAATCAACTCCGATTTGAGCACCAGGATCGACAACCACGCTCTTATCTAAAATCGCATGGCGGATTACAGCTCCGGCGCCAATCTTTACTCCTGGCATCAATACTGACCCATCAACAAATGCACCTTTACCAACATGAACATCGTAGGAAGTCACCGTGCGATTGACGTGGCCACCAGAGATAATCGAACCGGCGGCAACGATTGAGTCTTGGGCAATACCTGATTCACTAAATTTGGCAGGTGGTAGTGATGGTGGATTTGTTAGAAGCGGCCACTCACGATTGTAGAGATTAAAGATTGGATGGATCGAAACGAGATCCATATGTGCATCGTAATAGGCGTCTATCGAACCCACGTCACGCCAGTAACCACGATCACGATCTGTGGCCCCGGGCACTTCATTATGTGCAAAGTCGTACACCTTTGCTTCACCATTTTTAGTAAGCATGGGAATGATATTTCCACCGATGTCGTGGCGACTCTCAAGATCTTCTGAGTCAAGGATTAGCGCCTCTTCCATAACATCACGCTTGAAGATGTAGTTACCCATAGAGACAAGTGATAAATCTGGGTGCCCTGGCATTGCCGGCGGATTAGCAGGCTTTTCATGAAATGCCTTAATGGTTACCCCGTCTTGCGCTAATTCAATAACGCCAAAATCATGGGCCTCCGAGCGCGGCATACGAATTGCTGCAATCGTCACGCC
>JBJTKU010000116.1:0-4222 GCA_046096605.1 Candidatus Planktophila sp.
AATGGTTTTTGCGATGATGGTGTCAAAGACATCGTTAGGGTATTTTTCCAAGATCGCACTAAGAACTTCGCGATTATGAAGAGTTTTGCGATCATACATCGTTGCCAGAATTCCTATCAATTTAAGTTCTGGATTAAGAAAAGTCCTTACTTTTTCGATATTTCCACTTAGTTCAATAAAACCGTGCAGAGCAAAATACTCACACTGCAAAGGAACAATCACCTCATGGGAAGCAACGAGGGCATTTACGGTTAGTTGACCCATAGTTGGTTGGCAATCGATAAGGATGACATCGTAATCATCTTTTAGTGTTGACAGTGCGCGCTTGAGAAATTGCTGACCGCCAATTTCTGAAGGAAGCTTTGATTCAGCTGCACCAAGGTCGCGGCTTGCTGGAAGGAAATCTAAACCGGCGACAGATGATTTCAGAACGATCTGTTCAATATCTGCAGATGGATCCATTAGAGCGTGGTAGACAGTGTTCTCAAGAGGTAGAGCATGCGCATTTACTCCAAGACCTAGAGATAGACCACCCTGAGGGTCGAAGTCGACTAAGAGAACCCTGCGGCCGAGTTCGGCAAGAGCTGCGCCAAGGTTGATCGTTGTTGTCGTCTTACCAACGCCACCTTTCTGGTTGAAGATAGAGATGATTCGGGCATCTCCATGTTCCGAAAGTGGGGCTGGTGTAGGCCACGTTGATACCGTTCTACCAGTAAGGCTGGCTGTGGTGACGACATCATCTTCTTTTGTCGATATAGCGCTCAAACGAGAAACCTCTTTCTTTCCGTGGCGACTCTACGCGTGTGCAGCGTGAATCGGCAAGTGGGAGGTAAAAAACAAGTAATGTGCCCTCGTGGATATCTCAATCGAGACAGCTGAAAATATCGCTCCCGAGAGCGGTTTTAGCGTCCACCTTACAAATTTTGATGGCCCCTTTGACCTTCTCCTTCAACTGATATCACGCCACAAACTCGATATCACAGAGGTATCTCTGAGCCTTGTCACCGATGAATTTATCGCCTACATCCGCGCTCTTGAAGTCTCGGGTCAAGGCTGGCGCTTGGATCAGGCTACCGAATTTCTCGTTGTGGCTGCCACCCTGCTAGACCTCAAAGCAGCGCGCCTGCTCCCTAGCGGGGAAATTGAGGATGAAGAGGATCTGGCCCTCCTTGAGGCGCGAGATATCCTCTTCGCCCGCCTCTTGCAGTATCGCGCCTTTAAGGAGATTGCCGCTTCTTTTCAGACCATGATTGAAGCAGCCGATAAATCCTTCCCTAGGGTCGTTGCACTCGATCCTGCTCTTTCAGCCCTGCTTCCGGAGGTATTGATTGGAGTCGGTCCTGATCGATTTGCCGCTATTGCCGAGCGCGTATTGACCCCCAAGGTTGCCCCCGTGGTGGCTATCGATCACCTTCATCTACCCCTTGTGAGCGTTAGTGAAGAATCTAAACTTGTCGTAGATGCCTTGCGCCACTCAAAGACTCTTAGTTTTAGAAGCCTCTGCCATGACGCTCAATCGACCTTGGTTGTTGTGGCCAGATTCCTTGCTCTCCTTGACCTCTATCGTCAAGGAAACCTGCGTTTCGACCAGGTGATAGCCCTTGGTGAGCTCCAAATTACCTGGACTGGCGCGCAAGAGGGCGATATTGAGGTCACAGATGAGTTCGATATTCCAGTAATAGGTATTGATGAGACAGTAGAGGATAAAAATGTCTAATGTAGAAGTTGATAGATCTATTGAAGCAATCCTGATGGTTGTTGATGAGCCGGTCACAGAGCTCACCTTGGCGAGCGTTCTGGAAGTCACCGTTGACGTTGTCGCCGAAGCTCTCGCTCGCCTTGAGGCCAGTTATGAGGATCGTGGTTTTGCCCTGAAGGCGATTAATGGGGGATGGCGCTTTTATAGCCACCCGGATTGCGCCTCTGTGGTCGAGAAGTTTGTCTTGGATGGCCAGCAGAATCGCCTTACCCAGGCTGCCCTTGAGACTCTGGCGGTGATTGCCTACCGCCAGCCAGTCTCCCGAGCCCGCGTATCTGCCATCCGTGGCGTCAATGTTGAAGCGGTTATGAAGACCCTCATTGCTCGCGGCCTGGTGGAGGAGTACGGCGTTGAGAACGAGACCGGGGCGATTCTCTATAAGACCACCAGTTATTTCCTTGAGCGCCTTGGATTGAAATCCTTGGACGATCTCTCACCTCTGGCGCCGCACTTGCCCGATCTTGATGGGTTAGATGAGATCTTAGAAAGCCTAACTGACTAGCCATTCCGAGCCGCTTTTGCCAGGGTTACTCGTCCTGGCCTACAGTAAGCACTGGCTAGCGCTCACAGCTGGCATACCCTTGAAGACTGTCGAGAATGGATAGCCTGGATATGAACCTTGTACGCCTCAATAAAATTATTGCCGATGCTGGAGTTACCTCGCGCAGAGGAGCCGATGATCTGATCATCGAAGGTCGCGTAAGCGTCGATGGCCATGTTGTTCGAGAGCTCGGTGCTAAATTCGATCCTACTTTGGTGAAAGTAATGGTTGATGGTGAGACAATCACTGTTACAACGTCTAAGTCTTATGTAGTACTTCATAAACCAAAAGGTGTTCTGTCCACAATGTTCGACCCCGAAGGCCGCCCATCCTTGGCAGATTTTATTGATCTTCGAAAGGAGCGCCTCTTTCATGTAGGTCGACTCGATAAAGATTCCGAGGGCCTTATTCTCCTGACAAACGATGGGGATCTCACCTTTCGAGCAACCCATCCTTCATACGGACTAGTGAAGAGCTACATCATTGAATTTGAAGGGACCCTAGCCCCGGGTGTGGATAAACTCCTTTTGAAGGGGATCGAATTAGAAGATGGCATGGGTCGCGTGCTTTCCTTCAAACACCTTTCGCCTCAATGGATAGAGGTGAGCATCCATGAAGGTCGTTACCACATCATCCGTCGATTGATGGAGGCGGTAGATGTTCGAGTGCTCCGCCTAATCAGAACACACTTCGGGCCTATATCCTTAGGAGATACACCTCCAGGACGATTGCGTTATCTCAATGACGTTGAATTGTTAAATCTACGTAAATCTTTAGATATTAAACCGTAAATCAATTCTGAAACGTTTAATAGTTTAATGTATTTATCGATAATCAAATATCGCGGTCTAAAAATAAGGTTTTATCGACAAAAACTGACGATTTTGCGCGTAATTATCCCCTTCAACATAGATATATCGACATTCACCGATTCGGCAATATTGCCTGTGGTTTCAGCCGCCAAAGATTATCAAGTCTTACATTAGCGCTCTGACCTTTAAACGATTTATCAATAACTCGTTATATAAAGGGAAACCAAAAGCCAGGTTTTGCGTCTATTCTTGACCTTATGTCAGGCGTTCGAGCAATCAGGGGAGCAACCCAACTTGAGGCTAATTCGGCTTCAGCGATGGAGGCTGCAACCAAGGAGCTCCTTCTGGAGATGTTGACTGCAAACGATCTGACACCTGAAGAGATCATCTCTGTTTTTTTGACGGTTACTCCTGATCTAAACGCCGCATTTCCAGCTGCATATGCTCGAGAAGTTGGGTTTGCCGCAGTACCGCTACTGTGTGCAGTTGAGATAGATGTTCCGGGGGCACTTCCGCGGGTTTTACGCGTGATGGCGCATTGCAATACTGTCCGCAAGGCTAGCGAAATCAACCATATTTACCTTCACGGAGCTAAGGCTCTGCGACGAGATATCGCTCAATAATGAAGCCAACCTTGCTTACACATGTACGCATCGTGGGCGCCGGATTGATCGGAACGTCGATTGCCTTGGCCCTGCGCGCATCAGGTATCCGCGTAGATCTTGTCGATAGTGATAAGCGTGCCCAGCGATTGGCCCAAGATTTGATGGGCGAGCAAAGTCAGGTACATGTTGGCCCAGAAGAGCTATGTATTGTGGCGACACCTCCAGATGCAATATCCCAAGTGATTATGGACGAGGTGAATCGCAACCCTAACTTGAGGGTTATGGATATCAGCAGTATTAAGAGTAAACCTGTACTTGATGTATCGAGTTCTGGTTTCGAGCTTTCCCGTTTTGCCCCGACACACCCCATGGCTGGTCGGGAGCTCAGCGGCCCTGAATCTGCTCGCGGCGATCTCTTTCAAGGTCGGCCATGGATTCTCTGCCTGGATGGGGTCGACAGTGAATTATCTGGTTTGGTCGAAGAGGTTGTCGCCCTGTGCGGAGG
>JBJTKU010000117.1:0-4003 GCA_046096605.1 Candidatus Planktophila sp.
GCCTTAAATCCCGGCCATATTTACGGAAGTTTGTGGAAGAACTTTGCTCGTCTAAATTTTGCAACGAGCCCTGAAATCATAACTCAGGCGATCACACAAATGTCTCGTGGGATTCGTGGCTGATCTTCATAATCGCCGCTGGGATGTCATCGTTGTAGGCGGCGGCCACAACGGTTTAGTTGCGGCTTCATATTTATCTCGAGCCGGGAAGAGTGTTCTTCTCCTTGAGGCAGCAACTGAATTAGGTGGAGCTACTGCAAGCGTTCGTGCATTTCCAGAATTTGAGGCTCGACTTTCGCGTTACTCATATCTGGTCTCATTATTGCCCGATCAGATTGTGCAGGATCTAGGAATCAACTTCACAACCCTTGGCAGAGATATCTCTTCCTACACGCCATATGAAGTGAATGGACGACATGATGGTCTGCGAGTTTCCACTCAATGGGATAGCCAGAGTTCAGAATCTTTTCTTCGCCTTACCGGAAGCGATTCCGAAGCCAAGGCGTGGCAAGACTTTTACGGGGAGATTGCTGAGTTTGCTCAGAAGTTCGCACCAAGCATGCTCCAACCATTAAAGACTCGCACCCAAATGCGTACCTACGTGGGAATGGATGATGTCTGGGATTACATGATTGAAGCGCCGATCGGCCAAGTTATTGAATCAAGATTTAAAAATGATTTAGTCCGTGGTGTTGTGCTCACTGATGCTCTTATTGGGACCTTTGTAGATTCACATCAGATGCAGGCAAATATCTGTTTTCTCTACCACCTCATTGGAAACGGTACTGGCCAATGGCGTGTTCCGCAGGGAGGTATGGGAGCACTCATCCGCGAATTGGAACGTATCGCACTTTCCCGCGGCACGACTATCCAACTCAATTCCATGGTGTCAGCATTAGAAACAGAAGGTGACCTGATAAAAGTAAGAACATCCAATGGTCACAGTTATGAATGCACCGACTTACTCTTTGCAGCGGCTCCTCAGATTCTCGATCAGATTCTAGGGAAGAAATCACGACCTTCTCTTCAGGGTTCGCAGATTAAGATTAATATGTTATTGACCCGTCTACCACGATTAAAATCAGGAATAGATCCACGTATTGCATTTGCTGGAACCTTTCACATTAATGAGGGCTACTCGCATCTCAATGAAAGCTATCAAAAAGCTCGAGATGGTCAGATGCCAGATCGACTTCCATTAGAGATGTATTGCCACACTCTTACAGATGCTTCGATACTCTCACAAGAACTAGTTGACAAGGGATTTCATACCTTGACACTCTTCGGATTACATACAGATGCTTCATTGTTTGATAAAGATCCACAGGGTGCACTCAATGCAGCAGTGACCAATGCGCTGGCTAGTCTTAATGAATATTTGGAAGATCCCATTGAATCCGTACTAGCCAAGAATTCGGACGGTAGCTTTGCAATGGAAGCAAAATCACCATTAGATCTCGAGGAGGAAATTTCGTTGCCGCGCGGAAACATCTTCCATCGCAACCTCGACTTTCCATTTATTGAAGATGGATCAGAGAGCAATACTCCTCAATGGGGAGGCGAGACAGAACATCCTCACATCTTCATCGCAGGAGCAGGCGCCCGTCGCGGTGGCGGGGTGAGTGGAATTGCAGGCCATAACGCTGCAATGTCAGTTCTCCTTCGCTAATTTCCTGCATTAGGCTTATCTCATGAGCCACGACCTATCTAGCGAGAAGCCTTCTACTCGCGCAATTACTGCCGGTCGTCCCGTTCGCCAAGCAGATAGCGAACTCAATGCTTCGATCTCGCTGAACAGCACGTTCACTGCAGGCGGTCCGATTGGTTACGGGCGATATGGCAACCAGACATGGAGCCAGACAGAGTCCGCGATAGCCGCACTTGAGGGTGGAAGGACTCTAATTTTCTCTTCCGGTATGGCGGCAATAAGCGCAGCACTTTCCATACTTCCTCTTGGTTCAACCGTTGTTGCTTCAAATCAGGGATATAGCGGTGTCATGACTCTGCTTAACGAGTTGCACGCCAGCAAACGCCTCGTTGTTAAATTTGTAGATATCGCAAAGACTGATGAAGTTCTTGCAGCCCTGCCTGGCGCAGATCTCCTATGGCTTGAATCTCCAACAAATCCTTGCCTTGATGTTGCAGAACTTCCCGCTCTGATTTCAGCTGCGCGCGCTGCGAAAATCCTAGTCATGGTCGATAACACATTTGCTACCGCGTTGACTCAACGCCCACTTGAAATGGGTGCTGATGTAGTCATGAACTCTGTCACTAAATTCCTAGCAGGCCATAGCGATATCGTGATGGGCTCACTTTCGACCAACGATGAAGTGATTGCCAAGAAGTTAGAAGACTCTCGTAAATTTAATGGCTCAATCCCAGGCCCCTTCGAAGCATGGCTAGCCTTACGCGGAATCAGAACCTTTCCGCTTCGCTTTATGAAATCTTGCGAGAGCGCACTCGAACTAGCAAGGCGACTTGAGAGCCATCCCAAAGTAAGCCGTGTTCGCTATCCAGGCCTGCCCTCTGATTCACAGCACGGTCGAGCAACCTCTTTCATGAATACCTTTGGCGCGGTTCTCTCCTTTGAAATCACAGGATCTGCCGCCGATGCAGATCGCGTCTGTGATAGTTCAACGATTATTACCCATGCAACAAGTTTGGGTGGCGTGGAATCGCTCTGGGAGCGTAGACGCCGCTGGCCTATCGAGAGTTCATCTGTGCCAGAGACTCTGATCCGTCTCTCAGTCGGATGTGAAGATGTTGATGATCTATGGGCAGATATTCAGAGAGCCCTCACCGCGATTTAACCTTCCCCTCAAGCGATTTTTGCGAAAGTGGAGTAAATTTAAGACATGAAGATCATTCGACGAATCATTGCGGGGTTAGCCGTGATTGCCCTTGCATTTAAAGGCGTCGCATCATTTCTTTCATGGGTAGAGCGTCAAGACGATCAGCCTGCAGAAGCATGGCTTGATGAAGATGAACTTGATGACGCCGAACTCGAAGAAGCGTAAATGACCACCGAATACATAGCTGGTAGTTGCAACATAGGTCCAGCAGAGATTCGTCAACGTCAGGCAGTAGCAATCTTAGGATTTACCCTCTTCATCGCTTCTTCTTTAGCACTCTTTGGAATTGATGCCCCACGCTCGGCTCGTCTTGGACTATTTTTCCCGTTACTGGTTGCAAGCGTTGGCTGGGTTCAATCCCGCAAGAAGTTCTGCCTCGCATATGGCTTTATGGGAACTTTTAACTTTGGAAAACTTGGCAAACTCTCTCGCGTAGCTGATAAGCAAGCAAAGAGAGCAGACCGTCTTACTGCAATCTCAATCCTCGTGCAGGCTCTCATGTATGCATTGATCGCCACAATTGCGATGTATCTTGTGCCAACTTCTATCTGGTAACTCTTTTATTTACCCAGCATGAAGATAGCGGCGCGAGTTTTATGCCATTTTCGCTAGGTATTGTCTTGCTATCAGAAGCTAGAAGCAGCCGGCCTTGGACCTCATATGTAATTTCTGAATTGGTTGTGTTGAGAATAAAGAGATAGTTTTCGCGTGCAAATGAGAGGCATCCGTCCCCTCCTGTTGATTCCCACTTAATGTGCGCCCCGGCCGACTTAATTTCACGTCTTTTTGATAATGCTAACCGATAGAGATTGAGTGAGCTCTCGAAATCTTCCTCTTGTCTGTTGATGCATAAGCTCTGCCACTCTTGAGGAATCGGTAACCACGGTCTGGCGCGAGAAAACCCGAAGTTAATCTCTTTGGAATTCCATGGAAGAGGCACTCGTGCCCCATCGCGTCCTTTCGCTTTGCCCTCAGTTCTAAAATAGACAGGATCCTGTCTATCACTATCGAGTAATTGAGCATCAGGAAGCGAGAGCTCTTGACCGTTATAAATATAGAAGGAACCGGGCAAGGCTAGAAGAAAGATGGCAAGTGCTAGTGACTCTCTCTCACCAAGTCTGGATGCCACACGCGGCGAATCATGGTTACTC
>JBJTKU010000118.1:0-3729 GCA_046096605.1 Candidatus Planktophila sp.
GATCAGATGAGGATCAGACGGATCAGATAAGATGGAGTGAGACCTCTCTGATGAGACGAAGAGGGGGAGAGAGAAAAGGCGAGAGAGGCCCACGCAAGGCGAGAACGCTGACCTTCAAAGACGTGGGGAGGCACACACTTAGGCGCAGCCTCTTCCGCTCCACACGCAGCTCATATTCTTTTTTAAGACCCCCATTCCGAAGAGAAAAGCGGGTTGTGTCAGGGGACGAGCAGACAATCGTCTCAGATCCTGGGGAGCCTCCACAGGATGGGACAGACCCGGCTTGAATCAGACACGTCTCAGATGAAGACAATCTACCCGAGCCCTGGGGAGCCTCAATATATAGAATACAGATTCATTTCCGACATACTAAATCTATAGTGCGTTTATACATTTGTGCAAACAAATATCTACTTAGTAGATTTAAGAATGCCAAAGTTACACCTTTTCACATTTGCAGCCGATAATAGAATGGGTGGTATACGTTACAAGCTTGCTGCTGAGTATGTAAAGAGTGATGCAGAAGAGTTTAATCTCTTTGATAGCATTACTATTAAAGGAGAGGACGATTTGATAACAGACGACAACTTCCAGGATCATATACCCTTTGTAATACAAAACCCGCGTGGATTTGGATATTGGATTTGGAAGCCCTATCTTATCTTGAAGAAACTAAATGAAATCAATGAAGGAGAGATTCTTTTATATCTGGACGCATGCACCTTGCTAAATAAACGAGGAAAGGCAAGATTTGAGGAGTATGTACAAAGGGTATTAGATAATCCTGAACACTGTCTGTTTTTTAAGAATAATCAAAAGATTGGTCATTGGTGTAAGATGGACCTACTCCATAACTACGAATCAGAATCTCTTATACAGGAAAATGACATGATTGCAGCTGTTATGTTCATCCAAAAAACGCCTGAGAACTTGAGATTTTTTGAAATGTTCTACACATCTGCTTGTACATATTCACACATTGATGATTCGCCAAGTGTGCTCCCTAATCTTGAGATATTTAAAGAACACAGACATGATCAGAGTCTTTTCACGCTTCTTGCCTACAAATATCGCCCCCTGTCTGTCTTGCATTCCATTCCTATTTCAGAGATATATTCATCAGATAAATCAGAGATGAAATATGCCCCCATTCGCATACAGGCAAATTTCTATTAAGTTGACTACTCTGTCTAAAGAATAAAATCAACAAGTATGATAGACTATGATAACAGTAAATCTCTGGGATAGTGAGTTTTCCCACTCCCTACAGGAGCAAGGATTTGATGCGGCTGCCTATCGTATACAACCCAAGAAGATTAGGTATGTTAGAAATCAGAAAGAGTGGGAGGGTATCACACTTTTTACAAACAGACAACTTGAGCAAGTAAAGTCTGTTAAGACAACGATTAAGGTCGCCTGGATGATAGAAGCGCGTGCTATCCTCCCCCAGAGCTATAGTGATCTTGATAGACTTGAAAATGAGTTTGATTATGTTCTCACATATTATGAAGATCTCTTGCAGAGAAATCCTCAAAAGTATAAGCGTTTTATTATGGGATGCTGTCGCATCCCAGAAGAAGAAAGAAAAATATATGCAAAGACAAAGATTCTCTCACATCTTGTAACACGTCAATACAGCACAGAAGCACATCGGTTTCGTCATACGCTTGCTGATTTTTTAACTCAGACATCTTTTCCAGTGACTATTTTTGGGCCCAATCACACGCCTTATCCTACAAAACTTGATGCCCATAAAGAGTTTATGTTTTCTATCATTATTATGAATAGCTCAGAAAACTTTTTTATCACTGAATGGGTAATTGATTGCTTCCTCTGTGGAACAATTCCAATCTTTTATGGATGTCCAGCGATTGGAAACTTCTTTAATCCAAACGGAATCTTACAAGTTCAAGAGTTTAATGATCTGCTAAGTATACTTCCTACGTTAACACCTGAACTCTATTACTCAAAACTTGCAGCAGTCTATGAAAACTTTGAAACGGCAAAAGCATACGACTGCCCAGACGACATGGTTGCAGATATTTTACTGAAAATACCGGTTTGAATATTTCTTCCGAAGAAGAGTTAGCCCATTGTTATACGGAAAGGTAGCAAACTCCCAGAACTGTGGATTCAGCTCAGCAACAGCACGGTAAGGTCCACCTTCTGCCCATTGTCCAGATGTAAGTGTAAGATCACAATGATAATGAGGGCATGTATTGCCATACATCAAATCGTGAACAAGAATCACAGTCTTCGGAGATACAAGACGATCTAGCTGCTCAAGCTCTTTCTTTACATGTCCATAAGCATGCCAATCATCAAGAAAGATTAAATCATAAGGCTCTACACCAGAATCCTCTGTTAGAAATGAGACAGCGTCCTGCTGGACAAACCTCCAATAAGACTTTAGCTCACCAGGAGGTGAATACGATGTCGGCTGAACATCTACAGAAGTTAGCGTTCCTCCTGTCTTAGAAGCAGCAAGCAAGAGAGGACGAGTGCTATCACCATTTCGGACACCTAGCTCAAGGATACGCTTGGATTTGCTGCCAATCGCAACCGAATACAACGTAAGCGCATGCTGATCTGAATCTCCCTTCCCATTGAGTGTAATCGTTTCTAAGTCAAGAACATTCATGCGATCTATACTTAGCAACGATATATTTCTGTTTAGGTTACAGCATTGATAGGAAGACAGTCTGAATGCCCTCTTTCAGTGAAACTGAAGGAGACCAGATAGAATTTAACGCCGAATCTAATGGTTCATTCTTTCTATTGTGAAATGTATCTACATAGTCTCCTTCAAGGACATCAATATCCTTCTGTAAGATCTCTTTGGCGAGATCTTTAATGATATAGGCCATCTGCTTGATCGTCACCCATTCTTTTGAGGAGATATCAACCGGACCCTTTCCTACAAAGTCATTGTAGTTTTCATACAAACTATAGAGCGCAGCTGCAAAGTCATCACAATACAAGAAAAGCCGCTCCTCATTTCCAGACGTTCGCATTTGAATCTTCTCTGAACTAATGGCTTGCGAGAGAAAATCAGGAATCACATGGGATTTTTCTGTCACAGGCTCACTTCCATAGACATTCCATAACTTTACATTAATCCCTCCCACGATTTCAGTGTAGAGTTCACCTAGTCGCTTCAAGACTGCATAGGGATTGTTATTCATATTTGACATCATAGACGAGGAATGAAGAAATGGTTTCTTAGCAGCTTCCAGTGAGCGAAATGTGTTCTTTAAAATATTGATATTGTTCTCAATGTAGTTAACAGAGTTGATCTTATACTTAGACCCCCCTACATCAAATGCAAGAAAGATAACAAAATCCACAGACGGAAGGATAGGATCAAGGACGCCTGGCTTACGGAGGTCATATTCGTCTCCCAGTTTGATATCCCACGAAATGACAGTGTGACCCCTACCCTCAAAAAAACGCACAACAGCTTTCCCTACACAGCCATGAGATCCCAATACCAAGACGCGCATCTTCTTCAGGACTCAATGACATATGCTTTAGACTTCGGTTAATCTAAAGATTACAACTTGTCTACAGTAGGTATGGAGGTTGTATATTCCTATACAGGAAAGCTACCGTCTTATATTGTGGATGCAGTATACCAAACGAGACTCTTTCATTCTGGAAAGATTACAATTCTGTGTGATGATACTACATCACCTTATCTTAAACAAATAGAAGACTATAATGTAAATG
>JBJTKU010000119.1:0-3524 GCA_046096605.1 Candidatus Planktophila sp.
GATGTGATCGCTCGCTGCGGAATCCCTGTTTATTCAGGTGATGACATCCTCAATCTTCCATTCTTGTCTATCGGAGCAGTCGGCTTCGTCTCTGTCTGTGGTCATACAGTTGGAGACGAACTCAAGGAGATGCTTGATGCATGGTTTTCAGGCAATACAGCTCGCGCGCTCGAGATTCATCAGAAGTTGATCCCAGTCTTTAAGGGAACTTTTAGAACACAAGGTGCAATTTTAACTAAGGCTGCAATGACGTTGATGGGACTTCCAGGAGGCACCACACGCCTTCCGCTTGTCGATGCAACGCCTGCACAGATAGCTACTCTGCGAGAAGATCTCATCGCAGGTGGCGTGCAGCTCTAATCTGATTTGATATGACACATCCGCATCCAGGTTTAGGCACTCCTCCCGCTCTCGTTTCAGGTGGACTTCGCATCGTTGCACTCGGTGGCATCGCTGAAATTGGTCGCAATATGACCGTTTATGAGACTAAGGGAAAACTTCTTATCGTTGATTGTGGAGTCTTATTTCCTGAAGATAATCAACCTGGAATTGATTTAATCCTTCCTGATTTTTCTTATATTCGCGATCGCCTACAAGATGTCATCGCAATAGTTCTTACACATGGACACGAAGATCACATTGGCGCTGTTCCTTACCTTCTACGCGAGCGTGGAGATATCCCTCTATATGGCTCGCCCCTCACTCTCGCATTAATTAATTCGAAGTTGAAAGAGCACCGAATCACTCCAATTTCTCGCGAAGTTCGCGAAGGAATGACCGAAGTCATTGGTCCATTTGAACTCGAATTTGTAGCCGTAAACCACTCGATTCCAGATGCGCTAGCAATTTCGATTCGTGCCGAGGCAGGTCGAGTTCTTCACACCGGTGACTTTAAGATGGATCAACTTCCTTTAGATGGCCGCCTGACAGACTTACGCACCTTTGCAAAGATGGGCGAGGAGGGCGTCGATATCTTCCTTGTCGACTCGACAAATGCTGATGTTCCTGGATTTACGCCATCTGAGCGCGAAATCATGCCAGCACTTCATCGCGTAATCACCGCAACAAAGCGTCGCGTTATCGTGGCATCTTTTTCATCGCACGTTCACCGTGTCCAACAGGTTGTTGATGTCGCTGCAGAGCATGGACGAAAGATAGTTTTCATCGGCCGATCCATGGTGCGCAATATGAAAATCGCCCAAGAGATGGGTTATCTCACCGTACCGCCCAACATGATTCTTGATGCAAAAGATCTTGATACCTATGGCGATGATGTTGTCTTAATTTGTACTGGCTCACAGGGCGAACCCATGGCAGCCCTTTCTCGAATGGCCAATGGAGATCATCAGATTCGAGTTGGCGACGGAGATACCGTGATTCTGGCTTCTTCTTTAATCCCAGGTAATGAAAACTCTGTCTTTCGCGTCATCAACGAACTCACACGTTTTGGAGCCAAGGTCATTCATAAGGCAAATGCAATGGTTCACGTATCTGGCCATGCAGCAGCTGGAGAACTTCTTTACTGTTACAACATAGTCAAACCCAAATATGCACTTCCTGTACATGGAGAATGGCGTCACCTCAAGGCAAATGCACAACTTGCTATCGAGTCAGGAGTTGCGCGTGAAAATGCATTCATCATTGAAAACGGAATCGTAGTTGATCTTGTTGATCATGTGGCAGAAGTCGTGGGTTCTGTTCCATGTGGATTTGTCTATGTCGATGGGCAGAGCATCGGAGATATCACCGAATCTTCTTTGAAAGATCGTAGAATTTTGGGCGAAGAGGGATTTATCTCTGTCTTTGTAGTTGTTGAAGCCCAGAGCGGAAAGATCATTTCTGGACCAGATATTCATGCTCGAGGATTTAATGAGGATGAAGCCCTCTTCGATGAAGTGAAGAAAGAGATTGAGAAAGCATTGGCCCGAGCTGTCGCAGATGGCATTGATGGTACCCACCAATTGCAGCAGGTGGTTCGAAGAACGATTGGTAATTGGGTTGGTCAAAAACATCGACGCCGTCCGATGATTGTTCCCGTAGTTGTTGAGGTGTAACTGATAATATAAAAGGTGTGGCCAAGAAAAAGACTCGCACAAAGCAAGGTTCCTCCTTACTTGCTGCAATTGGCCGCGCAATCTCCTCAACCTGGTCTGCCCTGGCAAAAGCTCTAGGTTCGGTAGTTCGATTCCTGGCTCGTGGGGCTAAAGAGCTCGATCCAGCCCACAGACGTGATGGGGCAGGACTTCTCCTTCTGATTCTGTCGTTAGCAGCTCTTGTTGGAACATGGTTTAAATCTGAAAGCATCTTGAGCGATCTTCTCTATGCAATCTTCTATGGAGGATTTGGAAAGATTGGCTTCTTTGCCCCTATCGTTCTTGCATATTTTGCAGTTCGAATATTCAGAAAACCGCAAGATACAAAATCCTTAGGTCGCATTGTTATTGGCACGCTATTGCTGCTGATCTCAAGTACCGGATTCATTCACTTTGTCTCTGGCTTGCCGGCACCGGTTGATGGGGCGACGCAGATGCGAAATGCGGGAGGACTTCTTGGTTACGGCGTCTCCTTGCCACTTGAGCGACTTATGACCGAAGTTTTAGCCCAACCATTCTTGGTCCTCCTCTTCTTCTTTGGTGTTCTCATCACTACAGCAACACCATTTTCGACAGTGCTCACAAAGATATCCACACTATTTTCTTGGATCTGGAGCAAACGCCCAGAACGTAGCGAAGAAGAATTTGAGATTACAGATACCCCTCCATTCGATACGCCTGTTGTCGGATGGAATCAAGAGCCAGAAGATGATGAGCCGATAGATGAGGATGAATTCGACAAGGAATTTACCGTTGAAACGCCTCGACCTGCCACACCGATAACGCCAGCTGCAAGTAGCGGAGGTGTTGCAAAGCGCATAGAGCAACTTCTGTTGACGGGTGATTCAACCTACGAACTTCCCTCACAGGATCTCCTCCGCACAGGTCCTGCCTCAAAGAGCAAGAGCAAAGCCAATGACACCGTAGTTGCCGCTCTTACTGAGGTATTTAAACAATTTGAGATTGATGCAGAAGTCACAGGATTTATGCGCGGACCAACAGTGACTCGGTATGAAGTTGAACTTGGAAACGCAGTAAAGGTTGAGCGCATTACGGCCCTTGCTAAAAATATTTCCTATGCAGTTGCAAGTAGCGATGTTCGCATCCTTTCTCCGATTCCTGGAAAGTCAGCTGTAGGTATTGAAATTCCAAATTCCGACCGTGAAATAGTGGCCCTTGGCGATGTCATGCGCTCGTCTGTTGCTGGTCAAGACCACCATCCAATGCTGGTGGCTCTTGGTAAAGATGTAGAAGGTAATTTTGTTTGCGCAAACCTTGCCAAGATGCCACACCTTCTCGTCGCCGGAGCTACGGGCGCTGGAAAATCTTCGATGATTAACGCCATGATCTCTTCGATTTTGATGCGTGCAACTCCTGATGATGTGCGCCTTGTGCTCATCGATCCAAAGCGTGTTGAGCTCACTGCATATG
>JBJTKU010000120.1:0-2678 GCA_046096605.1 Candidatus Planktophila sp.
ACTCTGCTCAATGCTTTAGTATCTCAAACTCCCAAGCAAGAGCGCGTGATCACAATTGAAGAAGTTTTCGAATTGAAGCCACAACTACCTGATGTTGTTGCTATGCAGGTAAGGACTGCAAATCTGCAGGGAGATGGCGAAATCCCGATTCGTCGTCTGATCAAGGAAGCACTTCGTATGCGGCCTTCTCGTCTCATAGTTGGAGAAGTGCGAGAAGCCGAGGCTCTTGATCTCTTGATCGCTCTCAATTCAGGGTTACCTGGCATGGGCACAATTCATGCAAATTCTTCACGGGATGCGATCATAAAATTACAGACATTACCATTGCTGGCCGGTGAGAACATTTCACATAAATTTATTGCTCCAACAGTGGCTTCGGCACTCGACTTGGTTGTTCAAGTCAACCTCAATAGCGAAGGCAAAAGAAGAGTCTTTGAAGTCTCCTGGGTGACGGGCAGATATGAAAACGATCATGCCGAGATTGAAACTCTATGGAAATGGAATGGCAGAGAGTACACACAAGGTATCGCCTCAGCTTTTCCTTTAGAGCAGTGGCGGGTCTAGCTGCGATGAATCTATGGATCAAATTATGAAGAAATTTAGAGCACTACTTCCCTTCATTCTCGCATGTATTGGATGCTTTATCTCTATCTATCTTCTTACCGCTTCCACCTTGATCGCCACAGCTTTTGCATTACTTGCACTTGCCTTCACTTATGTGTTCGTTAATAGTCGAAAAGGAAAAGTGGAATCTGAGATCGCAGCATCATGGCCTGAAGTTATTGATCATCTCACTTCCGGTATTCAATCCGGAATGTCACTAACGGAAGCTTTAACCGAATTATCTTCACGTGGACCGATTGTAATGAGGCCAGCTTTCACTCAATTTAAGATACAAATTTTCGAAGATGGCGATTTTGATCGGGGAATTCGGATTCTGGCTGAGAAATTCGGGAGTCATGCTGGTGATCAAATATTTCAAGCTTTGCTGATATCTAAAACACTGGGAGGAAGTGAACTTCTCTCCATCTTAAGAACACTTGGAAATTTTCTTCGCCAAGACTTGGCTTTGCGAAATGAGATCGCGGTGAAACAGTCATGGATTAAAAATTCTGCTCATCTATCTTCGGCCGCTCCTTGGCTACTCCTTCTATTACTGGCGATGCAACCATCTACAGTCACGGCCTTCTCGACTCCTTCGGGTGCAGGCATTCTCTTCTTGGGCTTATCACTCACCGTAATTGCCTACATTTGGATGACACACCTCAGCAAATTACCGACTGTGCCTCGAGTCTTTGGTAATCCGACATGAATCCGATTCTCATATCCCTTTTGCTCTCGATTACCGCGGCGTCTCTACTTATTTTTGGGACAGCCAGTGAGATGAAGCAGATTATCGCTAGTAAGAAGGATCGGTCGCTTATCCGAGCGCGACTTGCTGAACTGGATAAGGCAAACCCACATGATTATGAAGAGTTTCGATTCATTCAACTTACCTACACCTGTATCGCTGCACTAATCGTTTTAACAGGTGGAATTATCGTTAGGCAAAATCTACTTTCAACAATATTTTTTGTAATTATTGCTGGGTCGGTCACCTATTTTTACTACGATCGTCGACTCACCTATTCGGTTAAAAGGCAGAGAAGTGCGATTGATTCTGAGTTTCCTGCCATTATCGAGATGTTGACCCTTGCAATTTCAGCCGGAGAATCTCCACTGAGTGCATTTAAGCGAATTAGTGAACAATCGCACGGGTATCTCAGTCGCAAATTCCGCACAGTAATTTCACATGTTCACCAAGGTGCGCCTTTTCATTCGGCGTTGGATCTGATGGGTCGGGATCTGAATTCTCCGTTGGTTCGCAAATTTGTAGATTCCTTAGTCAATGCAATGGTGCGAGGGGCGCCGATTACCGAAGTTTTGATTCGTCACGCGCAAGAAGCTCGTGACCACCAGCGTAATCAAATTTTGGCTGCAGCTGGAAAGGCCGAAATATCCATGATGATTCCGGTCGTCTTCTTGATCCTGCCAATCTCAATGCTCTTTGCCTTGTGGCCGTCATTGATGAATCTCAATCTCTTTGCATCGTAGTAATAGTTCCAATAAACGGGTAAGTCAGGTAAAAACAGAAAAGGAGAGGAAAATGCAGAAGAAATTAAAAGTTCAGAGCACAACCAAAGGCGCATTAGTGGCTCAGTTATGGATTCAAGAGAGAGTACAAGGGGTTTCAGAATCACCACGGATAAGAGCTTTATTCGATAAGGCTAAAGATGAACGTGGAGATGTTCCAGGTTGGGTCTTAGTTGTATTGATGACAACGGGGTTAGTTACCGCGATCTGGACCATCGCCGCACCTCGTCTGTCGGCAATTTTGAAGAACTCTCTCGATGCAATGAATGGAATTCGGTAGGTGTCGATCGGAGAAAAAGTGTGGAGACAGTTTAGACAGGAGAGAGGAAATGTGGAGAGTTCTTTTGTTTTAATCCCACTACTTTTTCTATTCTTGATGAGCGTGCAGTTGATTCTGGCAATTGGAATACGCGATGCCGACTCGCTTGCTGCTGCAAATGATGCATCTACGCGAGCTATTTCAGGAAAATTCTTAGAATCCGATGATGAGGCTAGTCTTAATTCGCCAGATCGATTTTCGAATATCTCTCTTCTCATTACACGAC
>JBJTKU010000121.1:0-6447 GCA_046096605.1 Candidatus Planktophila sp.
ATTCTTAGCCGAGCAAGGTTATTCTTATCGAATAATTGATGCCGATGACGTTATACGTTCTTAGTTGCTCAGCTCTATAGATCTCTCACGCGCTGCTTTCATCGCTTCATAAACTATTTCATCAAGTTTGTTTGCGTTGAAGACATTTAGAGCTGCAGCGGTTGTCCCATTCGGACTAGTTACATTTTCTCGTAACTCTCTTGCCTCTTTACCGGATTGATCCAACATAGCTGCTGCCCCTACTAAAGTCTGTGAAACGAGAGTTTTTGCTGAACTTTCATCAAGACCGAGTCGAGTTGCTGCAGAAATCATTGCTTCAACAAAAGCGAAGAAGTAGGCAGGACCTGAACCACTGGTTGCAGTAATTGCATCCTGCAGAGATTCATCGACCTCGACGGCCACACCAGCTGCTGCCAGAAATGTAGTTACAAATCTTTTCTGTTCTTGGGTAACGCCAGGACCATACGAATATCCAGCAGCTCCCAAGCCAACAGAGGTGGGGGTATTTGGCATGATGCGAACAATGGGTTGGTTTCCCCTGAGATGATCTGCGATAAAGCCGATCTTCTTACCTGCCGCAAAACTCATTACTAGTGCGCTCTTATTGATCGTATTCTTTATATCTTGGAGAACATTCTCCATATCCTGTGGCTTTACAACCAACAAGATGACATCGCTACTAGAAGTTGCTAGTTCGAGTGGGCTTTGAGTGATTCCATAACGAGCAATTAATTCGTTTGCTCGCTCTAGACGTTTCTCAACGATAGAAATTGAAGCAGGGGAAATACCGGCACGGATAAGGGCGGCAATAAGAGCCTCTCCCATCACTCCGGCACCGATAACTGCGACCTTCTGTTGATTAGCCATAGCCAAAGAGTACGCGTAGGCTCTGCGACTATGTCTGAAGTTAAACCAGGTTTTGCCCGTGACTGGGTCGAGTTTGCCGATCCTAACGATGATTCTGAGATTTTTAAATGTGATCTCACCTGGCTCACCTCTAATTGGACTTGCATCTATGGCGATGGTTGCAAAGGCGTCTTTAAAGATCGTCCGAATGATGGATGTTGCACAGAAGGTGCGATGTACTCAGATGAAAATGACGAAAAACGTGTTCAACTAGCAGCTCAACATCTCACACCTGCAATGTGGCAGTTCTATGATGAAGCTCGTCCAAAGAAGCCCGGTGGCCCACTGCGTATTTCAGATTTAGATGAAGATAACGAACGTAAAACCCGTACTGTAAATGATGCATGTATCTTCCTTAACCGTAAGGGATATGAGGCAGAAGGATTTACTGGATCTTTTGGTTGCGTTCTGCACCATTTAGCTCAGAAAGAGAACCGTCACTTTGTAGAAACCAAGCCAGATGTTTGCTGGCAGTTGCCTCTTCGTCGCAGCTTTGAAGAGCGCGAAGTTGGCGAGCGCGAATATTCAGTTACGGTTATCGGTGAATATGAGCGTCTTGGTTGGGGCGATGGTGGAGATGATTTTGATTGGTACTGCACCAGCAATACCGAAGCTCACATCGGAAATGAACCGGTCTATATCTCTAACCGCGCAGAGTTGATAGCGCTCATGGGGCAAGATGCCTATGACATATTGGCAAAGTATTGCGATCTACGAGTGCAAGGAATCAAGGATGCGCAGGCTCGCAGTCTGCCGCTCTTTGTTATCCAGCACCCAGCAACACTTCAAGCCGGCAAATAGCGCGCCCGTCATACCTTTGCTTTAGGCTCACCTCATGGCCAAAGTTGAAAAGGATCCATTCCGCTGTAGCGAATGCGGATGGACATCCCAGAAATGGGTTGGTCGTTGTGGTGAGTGTCAGGCTTGGGGCTGTGTAGAAGAGGTTGCCGCGCCGAAGAAACTCTCACTTGTAGCTGGGGTTGTCTCTCATGCTGCAACACCAATCGGAGATGTTGATCTCTCATCGGCTCGTGCTCGCGCTACCGGAGTCAGCGAACTCGATCGAGTCTTGGGCGGTGGCTTAGTTCCAGGTGCTGCGATCTTGTTGGCTGGCGAACCAGGAGTTGGCAAATCAACTCTCCTCTTATCTGTTGCTGCTCAAACAGCAGCAAAGGCAATGAGCGCCCTCTACATCAGCGGTGAAGAGTCAGCATCGCAAGTACGTCTTCGCGCCGAACGTATCAACGCCGTTGATCCACAATTATTTTTAGCATCTGAGACAGATCTTGGTGCAGTGATTGCCCATATCGATGCTGTAAAACCCGCGCTCTTAATTATCGATAGCGTGCAGACAATCGGAAGTTCAGCAGCAGATGGTGCACCTGGTGGAGTGACGCAAGTTCGTGAAGTTGCCGGTGCGCTTATCCGTATCTGTAAGGATCGCGACATCACCTTATTGCTAGTTGGCCATGTAACAAAAGATGGATCAATCGCAGGTCCGCGACTGCTTGAACATATCGTCGATGTTGTTCTTCAATTTGAGGGTGAACGCCATTCGCGCCTTCGACTCATTCGTGCAGTAAAGAATCGCTTTGGGGCAAGCGATGAGGTGGGATGCTTTGATCTCAGTGACACCGGAATCGAATCTGTTGTCGACCCCACCGGACTCTTTACATCGCGCCATACAGAACCAGTGCCAGGAACATGTGTGACTGTCACTCTTGAGGGGCGACGGCCGTTACTTGCTGAAATACAGGCCCTTGTCAGCGCGGGGCGTGAAAGTGATTTTGGAAATGCCCGACGCGTTACAAGTGGTCTTGACTCGGCACGTACATCGATGACCCTGGCCGTTCTTGAGCTTCGCGCCGGTGTTCGTGTCGGTGGGCGCGATGTTTATGCAGCAACTGTGGGTGGAATGAAGATGTCTGAACCTGCCGCCGATTTAGCGCTAGCCCTTGCTGTGGCATCTGCGGCAAAAGGTTTAGCACTTCCACCAGATTTGGTTGCACTTGGTGAAGTTGGTTTAGCAGGAGAGATTCGCAAAGTAAGTGGCGTCTCAAGGAGATTAGCCGAGGCCTATCGCCTTGGCTTTAAGAAAGCGCTCGTGCCGGCAGGTAGTGAAGTAAAGATCAATGGCATGGAGATTTATGAAGTATCTAGACTCGATCAAGCTCTTAAAAGGGTTGCGATCACTGGCGAATGAGCTCTCTCCACAAGCCCGTTCTTACCTGGTTTAAAAAGAATAAGCGCGACTTACCGTGGCGAAAGTCAGATGCCTGGGGCGTTCTTGTCAGCGAAATAATGTTGCAGCAGACACCGGTTGCCAGAGTTCTTCCCGTTTATATCGAATGGATGAAACGCTGGCCAACACCGAAAGCACTTGCCAGCGCCTCCCCCGCCGAAATTATTACCGCCTGGGGGCGACTTGGTTATCCACGTCGCGCACTACGACTTCATGAATGTGCCAAAGTTATTTCAACAGAATACGGCGGCAAAGTTCCATCGAGTGAGAGTGAGTTGCGAGAACTTCCTGGGATCGGTGAATATACAAGCGCTGCGATTATTGCATTTGCCTATGAAGAAAGATCTTTAGTTCTTGATATCAATATTAGAAGGCTCTTGGCTCGCGTCATTGATGGCATTGAAGTTCCTACCGCTGCTCCAACTAAATCAGAGCGCGCATCTCGTGATGCGTTGATTCCAGATAAAGATCCTCATATCTGGGCAGCTGCGACAATGGAGCTAGGCGCACTTATCTGTACCGCAAAGAACCCCAAATGCGGCCAATGTCCATTGGCAGATCAATGCATCTGGCGAAGTCTTGATTACCCACTATCTGAGCAACCTAAGCGAACTCAACTGTGGCATGGAACAGACCGACAATGTCGTGGAGTCATAGTTCAAGCGCTGCGAGATAACCCATCGCTAGAAAAACGAGAAATAATGCAGCTTTGGGATGTTCCATCACAGGTTGAGAAAGCTCTGCTGACTCTGCTGGAAGATGGATTAATAGTCGAGATAAAAAGCAAACGCTTCTCTCTCCCTCACCATTGATTTAGAGGTAAAATTTCACAATGGATCACGGGTTAGGACTGCGCCAAGCACTCGGCGAAAGCGCAACTCTTATTACAGATCCAGAGATCACAATTTCGTACTCAAAAGATCAAGCCCTATTTGCTGCTCACGAAGCGGCGGCGATTGTCCTGCTCGCAAAGAGCACCCAAGAAGTTGCAGCAGCAGTGAGATACGCAAATATCCATAATATTCCGGTCATTGCACGAGGTGCTGGAAGCGGTTTATCGGGTGGGGCTAATGCAACATCAACATCGCTAGTCATCTCTCTTGAGAAGATGAATGCGATCACCGAAATTGATACAACAAATCTCATCGCCCGAGTTGAAGCAGGTGTTATCAATTTAGATTTAGATAAAGCTGCCCAAGTTCATGGACTTGCTTATCTGCCAGATCCTGCCAGCCGCGATTGGTCGACGATCGGCGGAAACGCTGCAACAAATGCAGGCGGAATGTGCTGTGTGAAATATGGCGTGACATCTGCCCACGTGCGTGCATTAACGGTTGTTCTGGCAGATGGCCAGATTATTCAACTCGGTAGCGCCACAAAGAAGGCAGTGACAACGTTAGATCTGACTCGGTTGATGATCGGCTCTGAAGGAACACTTGGGATTATCACCGAGCTTGTTGTGGGCCTAGCAGTACGTCCTGCAACACCTGCGACAATCATTGCAACATTTGCCCACATTAAAAATGCAGCTGCAGCTGCTGCTGCATTACTGAGATTTAAACCATCGATGCTAGAAATTATCGATCAGACAACACTTAAGGCAGTTCAGGCCTGGCATCCACTTGGATTTGAGGTTGCCGGTTCAGTTCTGTTAATGCAACTCGATGAAGATCGAGATCGTGCAGATGAGGTTCTTGAAGTCTGTCAGAGCTTTGAGATGATCGATGGTGCTGCCTCAACCGATGCCGCCGATGCCGTGGAATTTATTCGAGTGAGAAAACTTGCCTACCCAGCACTTGAAAGACTTGGTGCAACCCTGCTAGATGATGTTGCTGTTCCAATCTCAAAGATTGCCGAACTTGTTGAGCGCGTGGAAGCACTGGCTGCTCGCTATGAACTGACCATCGGAATATTTGGCCATGGAGGTGATGGCAATATGCACCCAACAATCGTTCACGATCATGGGGACTTAGAGGCTCAAGAGCGCGCAATTGCAGCCTTTGGCGAGATCGTTGAGATTGCCCAATCACTAGGTGGCACAGCATCTGGAGAGCACGGAATTGGTTCCATTAAGCAAGGCTTTGCTGCTAATGAATTATCACCAGCAGTCATTGAATTACAACGCTCGATTAAGAAGGCCTTTGATCCCAAGGGAATTCTTAATCCCGGGAAGAAACTCCCTTAACGTAGTGATTTAAGCAGTAGGTGCTTCTGCAAGATCCTCAGGAGAGTCTGGCATCGTCGCCTTGGGTGCACCAGTAAATGTGAAGGTAGCATCAGGGCCATCTCCATCAACATCTACAACGATGATCTCCCCTGGCTTTAGCTCGCTAAAGAGAATGCGCTCTGAGAGTGCATCTTCAATTTCGCGCTGAATAACGCGACGCAATGGACGCGCACCAAGAAGTGGATCATAACCACGCGCTGCCAAGAGATCCTTCGCACCTTGAGTAAGTTCGATACCCATATCTTTCGCCTTAAGCCGTTCATCAAGGCTTGCAACCATAAGATCAACGATAGAGATGATCTGCTCTTTGGTGAGCTGATGGAAGACGATGACATCATCAATACGGTTGAGGAATTCAGGACGGAAGTGTGACTTCAGCTCGTCGCTTACTTTGCCCTTCATACGCTCGTAGTTGGTGAGATCATCATCAGAATTTGCAAAGCCAAGGCCTTGACCCTTTGAGATATCACGTGTGCCAAGGTTTGTTGTCATGATGATGACAGTGTTCTTAAAGTCAACGGTGCGACCTTGTGAATCCGTCAGACGTCCATCTTCAAGAACTTGCAGGAGCGAGTTGAAAATATCTGGATGTGCTTTCTCGATCTCATCGAAGAGCACTACGGAGAATGGACGGCGGCGAACTTTTTCTGTTAGCTGTCCTCCCTCGTCGTAGCCAACATATCCTGGAGGAGCACCAAAGAGACGTGAGGCTGTGTGGCGCTCTGAATATTCGGACATATCAAGTTGAATGAGCGCGCTCTCATCACCAAAAAGGAATGAGGCAAGCGTTCGAGAGAGCTCTGTCTTTCCAACTCCTGATGGGCCAGCAAAGATAAATGAGCCACCAGGGCGCTTTGGATCTTTTAGTCCTGCACGAGTACGACGAATTGCTTGTGAGAGGGCTTTGATTGCTTGATCTTGGCCGATCACGCGACGATGAAGTTCATCCTCCATGCGAAGAAGTCGCGCAGTCTCTTCCTCTGTAAGTTTAAAGACGGGAATTCCTGTAGAGGCAGAGAGAACCTGTGCCACTTGGAAAAACTTATCCCAGAACAGCTCACGACTCTTCTGT
>JBJTKU010000122.1:0-5059 GCA_046096605.1 Candidatus Planktophila sp.
TATGGATGGCCCACGCTTCCAGCACAAGAGTTGTCAACAAATCTATCGCTTCTTGCGACACGAAAGAGTCTCTCACTTATTCCCTCATCATTTATCTCTCCACCCATTTTCAGAGAAGGACTCGCTCGTTGGCAGAATGAAATGGTGAAGAAATGAATCCGGCGGTCATTGTTCTTGCTAACACATCAGGTGGAAGTGGCAAAACTACTCTGGCCCATGGATTGTCAGTTGCCATGGTGGAGTTTGGAAAGAGGACTCTTCTCATTGATTGTGATCCTCGCGCATCGTTGACTTTCAGAGTCGGACGAGAAGGCCAACGTTTGACGATTGCCGATTTTCTCTCAGGTTCGACAGTGCGTATAGAGGATTTAGAGTCAACTGAAGAACGCTTTGATTTCATCGCAGCCGATGCTCGCATCGGATATGGCTTTCAATCTCAGGATCTACAGAATTTTATTAATGTGCTACCTAAGAGCTATGACGTGATCATTATCGATACACCGAGTGATATCAATAGTGGGCTAATAGCTTCACTAGCTGTTGCTGATCTGATTCTGGTTCCATATATGCAGACTCTCCATCACATGAGAGGAGTCGCCCAGATCAACTCACTCGTTTTAGATCAGACAATCAAACTTCTGCAGATAGGTAATGATTCTGTACACGCTGGCGAATTTAGAAAATGGGAACATCTGGATAGCGGTTGCGATTGCGCTGATGAGATTGAAATCGCCCAGGAATCGACAACGAGCGTTCTGACAGTTGCCAAGAACTCACCAATTTCCAGCCAGATTCGCGAATGCGCGTATAGCGCTTTGGAAATTCTAGGTATGGATTAAGTCGAGAATTTTTTAGTACGCACTCGTTCGCGCTTTTCACGCGTCGGTGCCTGGCTCTGCTTGCGGTCTTCAGGTTTTGGCGCCGCCTTACGCGTCTTGTCAATGCGCCCGGTTGCTCCTAGAGGAATCTTCATCATCTCGTAAAGGTGATCCGAGGATGAATAAGTTTCAAGAGGTTCAGGCAAACCAAGGTGCAGAGCCATATCAATCATCTTCCAGCGAGCTAGCTCATCCCAATCAACAAAGGTAAGAGCAATTCCGTGAGCACCTGCGCGGGCTGTACGACCAATGCGGTGTACGTACGTCTTCTCATCTTCAGGGCATTGATAGTTAATTACATGTGTGATGCCATCAATATCAATTCCGCGAGCAGCAACATCAGTTGCAATGAGAACATCTGACTTACCACTCTTGAAGTCATTGAGTGCTTTTTCGCGAGCTGCCTGACCCATATCACCATGGAGTGTTGCAGCTCTAAATCCACGCTCGATTAATTCATCAGATGTCTTTTGACAGGCGCGTTTGGTTCGACAGAAAACTATCGTGGGGCCTCGACCATCTGCCTGCAGAATACGAGCCAGCATTTCAACCTTATCCATCGCATGTGCCCGAACGACATGCTGTTCGATGCGAGAGACGACATTGCCTTCATCCTGAGAATCTTGTGTGCGAATGTGAATTGGTTGATTCATAAATTTACGTGCGAGGGCAATAATGTCGCCCGGCATAGTTGCCGAAAAGAGCATCGTTTGTGTGCGGTTTGGGGTGTGAGTAAAGATCTTCTCGACATCTGGCAAGAAGCCTAGATCGAGCATCTCGTCTGCTTCATCCAATACAACGCGGGTAACACTTGCTAGCTTTACTTGACCTTGACGATAGAGGTCGAGAAGTCGTCCTGGAGTCCCGACGATGATTTCTACACCTTTTTGCAAAGCCTCAATCTGTGGCTCAAATGCCCGACCGCCATAGACAGCCAGCACACGTATTTTTCTAGCTTGGGCTATCTCTTCTAGATCTTTACTTACTTGCACACAAAGTTCGCGAGTAGGAACGACAACCAGAACTTGTGGTGAATCTTGGTACTCAAAACTTTTCCATTCTTCATCCTCCGGCGCGATCACACGATCCACGAGAGGAATTCCGAAGGCAAGAGTTTTTCCAGTCCCTGTCTTTGCCTGACCAATCACATCTCCATCGGCAAGGGCTATGGAGAGAACTTGTTCTTGGATAGGGAAAGGAGCGGTATAGCCATGCTCATTAAGAGCTGCAATAGTCTCTTTGCGAAGTGGCAGATCTGCAAATGTGAGTGACACTTAAAGTGCGCCAAAACCGACGCGACGTTCGGTCGGTTGGCCAATCTCTACATAACCAATTCGCGCCGCTGGAACCATAATTTCATGTCCGCGGATATCAGTCAGAGTCAGGGGAGTGTTCTCAGCAAGAGCTGTTGTTACAGCCTTCTTGATCTCAGATGGGTTTAGTTCGCACTCAAAGGCTAATTCACTTGAAGTATCTGTCACAGCAATTCTGACGAGAGCTGCCTGAGCGCCCTCTGATTTCTTTGTACTCATGGCTACATCTTAGATGCAAGACGTGGTCGACTGCTATTCGGTACGGGGAAAGCCCGAGATTCCTCGCCACATTAAGTTTTCAACGAGATCAACAGCCTGTTGACGGGACAATTTGCTATCGCGCTCGAGCCAGTGGCGAGCAGTTACTTGCGCATATCCGATCAATCCAACGCCGAGCAACATTGCTACTTCTTGAGGAAGACCTGTGTCATTTGAAATAACAGCACTAACAGCAGCCGCGCAGTCATATGTCATTCTGTTGAGGCGCTCTCGCACTTGCGGCTCCACACTCATATCACTTTCAAAGAGAAGCCTAAAAGCTTCGCCTTCGCTCTCAATAAATGCAAAGTAGGCAACCACTGTTGCCCGAACACGCTGGGCGTTATCTGGAGTTGAAGAGATTGCCTTTTGAATTTCAAATACAAGTGAATCAATATGTAAATCTAGGACAGCGAGATAGAGATCGAGCTTGGATGGAAAATGCTGATAGAGAACAGGCTTACTTACTCCTGCACGATCTGCAATTTCATCCATCGCAGCCGAGTGATATCCAGCCGCGGTAAAGACCTCAAGAGCTGCTGCGAGCAGGATTGCACGTCGCTCATCGCGTGGCAGGCGTGCCTTATCGCCAATCGTTTGCTTCTCCGTTGTACTCATTGGCTTTATCGTAGTCGCAAAGTGGCAGGCTTTCATAGTCTGAGGCAGAATTGCCAATTATGAAGACACCTCCTTTGGTTACTCCGGGCGCTGCACTTACAGTTGACGAGGTGCGCCGATATAGCCGCCATCTGATCATTCCCGATGTTGCGATGGCAGGGCAGCAACGCCTGATGAATGCAAAGGTTCTCTGTGTAGGTGCAGGCGGCTTGGGATCTCCTGCTTTGATGTATTTGGCAGCAGCAGGTGTAGGAACTATCGGTATTGTCGAATTTGATACAGTCGATGAATCAAATTTGCAGCGCCAAATTATTCATGGTCAATCCGATATCGGTAAGAGTAAGGCGCAATCTGCGAAAGAGAAGATTCTCGAGATCAATCCATACGTCAAAGTAATTACACATGAGATTCGCCTCGACGTTGATAATGTCATGGATATCTTTACGCAGTACGACATCATTGTTGACGGCACAGATAATTTTGCGACTCGCTATCTAGTAAATGATGCCTGCGTGCTCTTAAAGAAACCATACGTGTGGGGTTCGATCTATCGCTTTGATGGTCAGGCAAGTGTTTTTTGGGCCGAATACGGTCCCTGCTACCGATGCCTCTATCCAGAACCACCACCCCCAGGAATGGTTCCATCATGTGCCGAAGGCGGAGTACTTGGAGTTCTCTGTGCAACTATCGGTTCAATTCAAACCACTGAGGCGATCAAGGTCATCACAGGTGTTGGCGAAGCTTTGATTGGAGAGCTCATGATCTACGACGCTCTAGAGATGAACTTTCGAAAGGTCAAGATCCGCAAGGATCCGAACTGCCCACTATGTTCTGAGAAGGCGACCCAGAAGGCACTGCTTCCGGATTATGAAGCATTCTGCGGCGTTCTTTCAACTCAAGCACAAGAAGCTGTCACTGACTCAACAATCTCAGTAACCGATTTGAAGTTGAAGATCGATAACGGTGACGATTTCTATCTCATTGATGTACGCGAACCAAGTGAGTTTGAAATTGTGCGCATACCTGGATCGCATCTCATTCCAAAGCAAGGTTTCATTGACGGAACGGCACTTGCTGGCCTTCCGCAAGATAAACCAATCATTCTGCATTGCAAGAGTGGCGTTCGTTCGGCTGAATGCCTTGCCATCATCAAAGGCGCTGGATTTAAGGATGCTTCTCATGTCTCAGGTGGAGTGATCGCATGGGCTAAACAGATCGATACATCTCTCCCGGTTTATTGATGCGCGGTGACTACACAGGTGCACTAATCCTTTTGGTGCATGCCCATCCAGATGATGAAACGATCAATAACGGCGCAACCATGGCGATGTATGCAGCCTTGGGCGCACAAGTAACGCTGGTTACCTGTACTCGTGGTGAGGAAGGCGAGGTTCTAGTTCCAGAACTTTCTCATCTGGCAGCAACAGAACAAGACCAACTCGGCACGCACCGAGCAGGTGAATTAGCCGATGCAATGCGCGCTCTAGGAATAACCGACTTCAGATTCCTGGGCGCTCCACATACCGTTTTTCGCGATAGCGGAATGATTGATACCGAGCCAAACCAGCGCGCTGATTGTTTTTGGCGCGCCGATGCCGATGTAGCAAGTGGGTTTCTGATGGAGATCATTGAAGAAGTAAAGCCTCATGTCTTGATTACCTATGATGAGATTGGAGGCTATGGCCACCCTGATCACATCCAAGCTCATCGCATTGCTATGCAGGCGGCTAAGAATTCTTCATGGAAAATCTCAAAGATTTACTGGAATACCATGCCAAAATCTGTGATCGCAGATGGAATTGAGAAGATGAAAGCTCTGGGCTCAGATTTTTTTGGAGCAGAAAGTGTTGATGACTTACCTTTCGCCAAGGCAGATGAATTCGTCACCACTCTTATCGACGGCAATGAATTTGTACAAGCAAAGATGAATGCGATGGCAGCTCATAAGACTCAGATAGCACTCGATGGACCATTCTTTGCACTATCTAACAA
>JBJTKU010000123.1:0-3999 GCA_046096605.1 Candidatus Planktophila sp.
GTATGCTTCCGGATCATTTTCGGCCAGCCAACTGAGCAGTGTGGGGCCGAAGTTGAAAGATATCCGGTTGTAATTATTTCTGATTTTGGATATCCAGCCGGATTCGTCGAGGATACGGGCGGCAGCATTGGGCGCGTAGCACTCGAAGTTAATTCTGGAGTTCCAGTCGTGGAAGGGGTGAGCCGACTCCTGACGTTCGACAGTTTCGAGCCATGCATTTTCGCGTGGGGGCTGGTAGAAGTGCCCGTGGATACACACGTACTTATATTTCTTTGACATAGTGCAAAGGTACGAAGGGGGGCGGTTAAAAGACAAAGCCTCCGTTGCGAATGCAACGGAGGCCTGTTAATTTGAGTTGGCACCGACCTACTCTCCCGGGACATCTGACCCAGTACCATCGGCGCTGGCGGGCTTAACGACTCTGTTCGGAATGGGAAGAGGTGGACCCCCGCCGCCAAAGGCACCAACATGTCTTTAGCACTTGCGCGCTTTGTCTCTTATTGACTACTTGGCAGAGATACTCAAAATTCAACTCCACAGATCACTCAAGCTCTTTGCATTAATTGCTCAATCCAAAAAACCAAAACCGAAAATTTTAAAAAATGGAAGCTTACGGGCAATTAGTACGGCTCGGCTCAACATATCACTACGCTTACACCTGCCGCCTATCAACGCAGTCGTCTTCTGCGACCCTTAATCGGAAAGTTCATCTTGAGGTGGGCTTCGCGCTTAGATGCTTTCAGCGCTTATCCCGGCCGAACATCGCTACCCTGCGCTGCAACTGGCGTCACAACAGGCACACGAGCGGTTCGTCCAACACGGTCCTCTCGTACTAGTGTCAGGTCCCCTCAACTTTCCAACGCCCACAACAGATAGGGACCGAACTGTCTTGCGACGTTCTGAACCCAGCTCACGTGCCGCTTTAATGGGCGAACAGCCCAACCCTTGGGACCTTCTCCAGCCCCAGGATGCGACGAGCCGACATCGAGGTGCCAAACCTCCCCGTCGATATGAGCTCTTGGGGGAGATCAGCCTGTTATCCCCGGAGTACCTTTTATCCTTTGAGCGATGGCCCTTCCATGCGGAACCACCGGATCACTTTAGCCGCCTTTCGGCCCTGATCGACCCGTCGGTCTCTCAGTCAAGCGCCCTTATACTAATACGCTCTACGCACGGTTACCGTCCGTGCTGAGGGCACCTTTGCAAACCTCCGTTACTCTTTTGGAGGTGACCACCCCAGTCAAACTGCCCACCATGCGGTGTCTCCCCTCATTGGGGATTAGGACTCAAATAAGCAAAGGGTGGTATTTCAACGTCGACTCCCTGATGGCCAGAACCACCAGATCATAGCCTCCCACCTATCCTACGCATCGAATATTCAAGCCCAACGCAAAGTTGTAGTAAAGGTGCACGGGGTCTTTCCGTCCCGTGACGGGTAAGCGGCATCTTCACCGCTACTACAATTTCACCAAGCTCACGGTTGAGACAGTGCCCAGATCGTTACACCATTCGTGCAGGTCGGAACTTACCCGACAAGGAATTTCGCTACCTTAGGACCGTTATAGTTACGGCCGCCGTTTACTGGGGCTTCGATTCAAACCTTCGCTCGCGCTAAGCTCCCCTCTTAACCTTCCAGCACCGGGCAGGTGTCAGGCAACATACGTCGTGTCTCCACTTTGCGTTGCCCTGTGTTTTTGTTAAACAGTCGCCTGGGCCATTTCTCTGCGACTCTAGCTCGCGCCAGAGTGTCCCTTCTCCCGAAGTTACAGGACTAATTTGCCGAGTTCCTTAACCGTGATTCACTTGAGCACCTTGGTATATTCTACCCAGCTACCTGTGTCGGTTTACGGTACGGGCTCATGCAAGCTGGCGTTTCAGCGATTTTTCTTGGAGGCCAGTTCGAAAATTCGCTTTGTCCGTAAACGCCGCTCAACGAAGACTTCCGTCACTTCGTATCTTCTCCCCTACCCCGTACGCTTCACACTTGCATCAGGTGCAGGAATATTAACCTGCTGTCCGTCAGGTGCGGCCTTCGCCTTCCCCTTAGGTCCCGACTAACCCTCAGTTGATTGACATAGCTGAGGAATCCTTAGCTTTACGGTGTGTATGGTTCTCACATACATTATCGTTACTTATGCCTACATTTGCTTTTCCAAAATCTCCACCATAGCTCACGCTACAACTTCGCTGACGTTGGAATGCTCCCCTACCGATTATTAATAATCGCATCGCTTCGGTGATATACTTGATGCCCGTTTATTATCGACGCCCGCCCCGCTCGACCAGTGAGCTGTTACGCACTCTTTAAATGTATAGCTGCTTCCAAGCTAACATCCTGGCTGTCTCGGCAGTCAGACTTCCTTTGTTCAACTTAGTATATACTTAGGGACCTTAGCGGTTGCTCTGGGTTGTTCCCCTCTCGGACCGTGACCTTAGCACCCCGGCCCTCACTGCTGTGTCTGTTTATGCCCATTCGGAGTTTGTCAGAATTTGGTAGGATTTGACTCCCCCGCATCCTATCAGTAGCTCTACCTGACTTAAACGCCCCACAACGCTGTTCCTAAAAACATTTCGGGGAGTACGAGCTATTTCTCAGTTTGATTGGCCTTTCACCCCTATCCGCAGTTCATCCAAAAACTTTTCAACGTTAACTGGTTCGGTCCTCCATGCAGTGTTACCCACACTTCAACCTGACCACGGATAGATCACCAAGTTTCGCGTCTGCTCTCACTAACTAAACGCCCTATTCAGACTCGCTTTCGCTTCGGCTCCTGTCCTTAAAACATTAACCTCGCTAGTAAGAACAACTCGTAGGCTCATTATGCAAAAGGCACGAGGTCACTTGCGCTCCCTCCGCTTGTAAGCGCATGGTTTCAGGTTCTATTTCACCCCGGTACTCCCGGTTCTTTTCACCTTTCCCTCACGGTACTCGTTCACTATCGGTCTCTCAGTCGTATTTAGCCTTGGCGGATGGTGCCGCCGAATTCAGAGGGGATTCCTCCTGTCCCCACCTACTCAGGATTCTGCTACAGTTACACAAGTTACGTTTAAGGGACTATCACCCTCTACGGTTCGCCTTCCCAGACAATTCAACTTCATGTGCTCCCTAAAAAACAGTCCTATAACCCCAACAACGCCGTAACGTCATCGGTTTGGGCTAGTCCGTGTTCGCTCGCCACTACTTACGGAATCACTATTGTTTTCTCTTCCTAAGGGTACTTAGATGTTTCAGTTCCCCTCGTTTGCCTCCTTTCGGATATCCTAATTACTTAGGATGGGTTGCCCCATTCGGATATGATAGGATCTATGAGTATGTGCCTCTCCCCTACCCTTTTCGCAGCTTATCACGTCCTTCTTCGCCGCTGAGAGCCATAGGCATTCCCCATGCGCCCTTATTTTGCTTCTCTCTAAAAATCTCTTGATTTTCTCTCTACCAATATGTCAAATAACTCTAAGACTTATTAAAGCCTCGTGGATAATCCAAACTCTCGTCTAAACTACCCTCGACAGAAAACAGTGAGAAATAAAAAAACGTCAGTTCACTCCAGAAAGGAGGTGTTCCAGCCACACCTTCCGGTACGGCTACCTTGTTACGACTTAGCCCCAGTTACCAGATTTACCCTAACGAAGTATTTTATCTTCCGCTTTAGGTCTCCCCGACTTCCATGGCTTGACGGGCGGTGTGTACAAGGTCCGGGAACGTATTCACCGCGTCATTGCTGATACGCGATTACTAGCGATTCCAGCTTCATACAGGCGAGTTGCAGCCTGCAATCCGAACTGTGACATACTTTTTGTGATTGACTCACCATCGCTGGCTCGTAACACTCTGTATATGCCATTGTAGCACGGTGTAGCCCTGGACGTAAGGGCCATGATGACTTGACGTCGTCCCCTCCTTCCTCTCTGCTTGCGCAGGCAGTTGAAATAGAGTCCTCAGCTTAACCTGTTAGCAACTATTCCCAGGGGTTGCGCTCGTTGCGGGACTTAACCCAACAC
>JBJTKU010000124.1:0-4355 GCA_046096605.1 Candidatus Planktophila sp.
ACGGAATGCCTGGAACTCACCACATAGAAGCTCGTGTGTTTAAAGATGTATTCCCACGTTTTCATACGATGAAGGGGAAGTTCGTTTCACGTAAGGCTGGCTGGGATTGCCATGGTTTGCCTGTTGAGATTGCAGTGGAGAGAGAACTTGGATTTTCTGGCAAAGGCGATATTGAAAAATTTGGGATAGCTGCCTTCAACGACAAGTGCAAAGAGTCTGTCACGCGCCATGTTGACGCCTTTACAACAATGACAGAGCGTATGGGTTTTTGGGTTGATTTTGATCAAGCCTATTGGACCATGTCTGGCGAATATGTTGAGAGCGTCTGGTGGTCTTTGAAAGAGATTTGGAAGAAGGGCCTTCTTGTACAAGACCATCGCGTTGCACCGTATTGCCCGCGCTGTGGGACGGGATTATCCGATCACGAATTAGCTCAGGGCTATGAAACCGTCACCGATCCATCTGTCTTCGTTCGCTTTCCGATTACATCTGGAGATCTTGTTGATCTCAAAGCATCTCTCTTGGTCTGGACAACAACTCCGTGGACTCTGGTCTCAAACACAGCAATCGCAGTTCATCCAGAGGTTGATTATGTGGCTGCCCGTGTTACCTATGAAGAACACTCTGAGGTTTTGGTCGTTGCAGAGGCACTTACCTCTGCACTCGCAGGTGAAGTAGAGATTCTCAAGACTTTCAAGGGTGCAGCTCTTGAACGTGTGAGCTATGCACGCCCTCTAGATTTTGTTGAGATTCCAGATTCACACTTCGTTGTTCTTGCCACATATGTCACGACCGAAGATGGAACAGGTCTTGTCCATCAGGCGCCGGCGTTCGGCGCAGATGACTTACAAGTGTGTCGAAGCTACGGCTTACCTGTGGTCAATCCAATCGCGCCTAATGGAACATTCTTATCTGAGGTCCCTCTCGTCGGCGGTCTCTTCTTTAAAGATGCCGATAAGCCTCTGGTAAAAGAACTCAAGTCGCGTGGGGTTCTCTATAAACATCTGCAATACGAACACACGTACCCTCATTGTTGGCGGTGCCACACAGCGCTTATCTATTACGCACAACCATCGTGGTATATCCGCACCACTTCTATCAAAGATGCACTTATTCGCGAGAACGAGAAGACCAATTGGCATCCAGAGACAATTAAGACTGGACGCTACGGAGATTGGCTTGACAACAATATTGATTGGGCGCTTTCACGTAATCGTTTCTGGGGAACTCCCCTACCCATCTGGCGTTGTGAGAATAAGCATGAGGTCTGCGTTGACTCTCTTAAGGAACTTGGCGAACTTGCAGGCTTAGATCTCTCGGCCCTTGATCCGCATCGCCCATATGTCGATGACATCACATTTGCATGCAGCACATGTTCTAGCACCATGGTTCGAGTTCCTGAGGTTATCGACTGTTGGTTTGACTCTGGTGCGATGCCATTTGCGCAATGGGGTTATCCGCACAAGGAAGGCTCACGCGAAAAGTTTGAGGCTGCATATCCTGCCGACTTCATCTGTGAAGCAATTGACCAAACTCGAGGTTGGTTTTACACATTGATGACTATTGGCACACTCGTCTTCGATCAATCCTCATATAAGGATGTCCTCTGCTTAGGTCACATCCTTGATAAAGATGGCCGCAAAATGAGTAAGCACCTTGGTAATGTGCTCGAGCCGATTGCACTGATGGATCAACATGGTGCAGATGCAGTGCGTTGGTATATGTTGGCAGCTGGTTCCCCGTGGTCTGCACGTCGAGTAGGACACGATGCAATCAGTGATGTAGTGCGAAAAACTCTTCTCACATATTGGAACACAATCTCTTTCCATTCGCTCTATGCGCATGCTTCACATTTTGATATCTCACAATCACCAGCCGTTAATGATCGCTCATTGATGGATCATTGGATCCTGTCTGAACTCAATATCTTGATCGAAGATGTTGATAAGGCATATACAGATTTCGATTCGCAACAAGCAGGCCGAGTTCTTGCTGCATTTATTGATGATCTTTCGAATTGGTATGTACGTCGCTCTCGTCGACGTTTCTGGGATGGCGACAGTGCAGCACTTGCAACGCTCCATGAATGCCTGGTCACATTGACACAACTTCTTGCACCGATGGTTCCATTTATCTCCGAGCATGCCTGGCAAGAACTTGTCCGCCCAGCTGATGCAGATGCTGCGGCATCGGTTCACTTGACTGACTTCCCCGTAGCGCAGAGCTCTCTGATTAATCGCACATTGAGTACCCAAGTTGCAATGACGCGTCGTGTTGTTGAGCAAGGTCGCGCAGCTCGTGCCGAATCAGGAATCAAGATTCGCCAACCGCTTGGTCGCGCACTTATTTCAGCTCCAGGGTGGGATCTACTTCCCCAAGAGATGAAAGATCAGATTGCTGATGAACTCAATGTGATCAGCCTTGCCGATATCGCAGATGCTGATGGCGATCTCGTAGATATCTCTGTAAAGGCAAACTTCAAATCACTCGGTGCTAAGTACGGCGCCGATGTTCAGGCAATTGCCCGATTGATTGCTGCTGCAGATGCGGCAGATCTTGTGAAGAAATTACGCACACAGGCAACGGCAAATCTGGAGAATTTCACCATAAATCTCCTTGACCTCGTTGTAACGGAAGTTCCAAAGAGCGGATGGATGGTGGCAAGCCATGATGGTGAATCTGTCGCTCTTGATTTGGCACTAACGCCGGAGTTAATTGAAGCGGGTCTGGTCCGTGAGGTAATCCGTTTTATTCAAGAAAAGCGCAAATCAGATGGTTACGATATTTCAGATCGTATCGAGGTTTCATACAACGCATCCGCGCTCACCTTGGATGCTATCAAGGCGCAGAGCGCTCATATTGGTGCTGAAGTTTTAGCAACATCTCTTACAGCTGATTCAACTATCGAAGTGGGTGAGAACGAGCTAGGAATTGCGGTTGTAATGAAGAAGGCTTAGAGGGCCACGCGAATAATGTTGGTAGCGAAGTTAAGTGCCAACAAGATCACAATGAAGGAAAGATCTAGTGAAACGCCTCCAAGGCGAAGTGGTGGAATAAAGCGACCAACAAATTTCATCGGCGGGTCTGTAATTGCATAGACGACTTCAAAGAGTGCAATCATCGCGCTCTTTGGGCGCCAGTTGCGGGCAAACATCCGGACGTAATCAATGATCAATCGGGCAAAGAGAAGCCACTTAAAGAGTGTGAGCAGGTTGAGTAGAAGAGCTTTAAACATCAGAGCTAACTATTTAACTTAGCTCTGGTTGAAAAAACTTGCCTGCGCATAGGCTGCTTTATCTTCAGTGCGAACGCTGACATTTGCCGGTGAAATCAGAAAGACTCGGCTTGCGATTCTTTCGATGCCACCCTGAAGTCCAAATGCAAGCCCGCTTGCGAAGTCAACAAGACGTTTACGTTCAGATTCATCCATGTCATCGAGATTAATAATGACGGGATTCCCTTGACGATAATGCTCGCCCATCTGACGAGCCTCTGAATAAGAACGTGGATGGAGAGTCACGATGTTGTATGACGGTTCTGTCTCAATCATTGATTGGCTCTCAACAACACTGCGACCACCGATCACCGTTACTCCTGCGGGTGTGGGTGTGGCAACCTTTGAAACAACGCGAACATCGCCAGACTTAGTAACAGCAGGCTTGACTTCTTCGGCGCTGGCCTCTGGACCATCTACGAGACCGAGGTATTCCATGACTTTATTGAGTGCAGACATGGACTCAATTTTAGGCTTGATAGGTGCGTGGGCCGAGTATTTGGCTACCTACACGCACGTGTGTCGCACCATATTCGATCGCGATCTCGAAATCGTTACTCATTCCAGCAGATAAGAAATGAGCCTCGGGAAATCTCTCCTTGAATCCATCAGCAATCGTGGCAATCTCTGCAAATGCTCGCTCAGGATCAGCTTCAAGCGGTGGCACGGCCATGATCCCCAGAAGATCAAGGTTTTCTGAGGCCATTACAGCATCAGCTAGGTGAGCCAATCCATCTTGTGCAACACCCGCTCGATGTTCTGCGCCATCGAGTGAGACTTGCAGAAAGATATCCAGACGTTTGCCGGGTATTGCCGCCAGAGCACGATCAAATTTGGCTACATGAGAGATTTCATCCAAAGAGTGCACTGTATTGGCCCAGGATGCGATAGCTGCAATTTTATTGCTTTGGATTTGGCCTTGAAAATGCCAGCGTCCATCGACAAGAGCTGACTTCTCGGCGCCTTCAGCGCTTCTATTTTCACCAAAATCCTTGACGCCTAATTTGTGCAAAATCTCAACATCGCTAATTGGGTATGTCTTTGTTACAGCAATGAGCGTAACTTCATCTGCTGCACGTTT
>JBJTKU010000125.1:0-2691 GCA_046096605.1 Candidatus Planktophila sp.
GTGCTCTCCGGTGGAGAGAAGCGTCGCGTCGCACTCTGCAAGTTGCTCCTTGAAGCTCCAGACCTACTTCTTCTCGATGAACCAACAAACCACCTTGATGCAGAATCAGTGCTCTGGCTGGAGCAACATCTACAGAAATATCCAGGTGCGGTCGTAGCGATTACTCACGATAGATATTTCTTGGATAACGTGGCCGAATGGATTCTTGAACTCGATCGTGGTCGTGCATATCCATATGAAGGAAATTACTCAACTTATCTTGAGACAAAGGCAGCTCGTCTTAAAGTTGAAGGTCAGAAAGATGCCAAGCGAGCTAAACGCCTTACTGAAGAACTCGAATGGGTGCGCCAAAATGCTAAGGGGCGTCAGACAAAATCCAAAGCTCGCCTTGCTCGCTATGAAGAGATGGCGGCAGAGGCTGACAAGATGCGCAAACTCGACTTCGAAGAGATCCAGATTCCGCCTGGCCCACGCCTTGGAAACGTCGTTGTCGAAGTAGATAACTTGGTGAAGGGTTTTGGCGATCGCGTACTTATTGACGGACTTTCATTTTCCTTGCCTCGTAACGGAATCGTCGGAGTCATCGGACCTAACGGTGCGGGAAAGACGACGCTCTTTAAAACCATTCTTGGTTTAGAGCAGCCAGATTCCGGAACCGTGAAAATTGGTGAAACGGTGAAAATTTCATATGTCGATCAGTCACGTGGTGGCATCGACCCTAAGAAGTCTTTATGGGAAGTTGTTTCGGATGGACTTGATTTCATGAAGGTCGGACAGGTTGAGATGCCATCTCGTGCCTACGTCGCTGCCTTTGGTTTCAAGGGTCCAGATCAACAAAAGCCAGCCGGAGTTCTCTCGGGTGGAGAACGTAACCGCCTCAATCTGGCATTAACCCTCAAGCAAGGTGGAAACCTCTTGCTTCTCGATGAGCCAACAAACGACCTCGATGTTGAAACTCTGGGATCTCTTGAAAACGCACTCCTTGAATTTCCAGGATGTGCGGTTGTGATCTCTCACGATCGTTGGTTCCTGGACCGCGTTGCTACACACATCTTGGCCTATGAAGGTGATTCAAAGTGGTTCTGGTTTGAAGGAAACTTTGAATCGTATGAAGCAAATAAGATCGAACGTTTGGGGCCGGAAGCCGCTCGTCCACATCGTGCAACATATAGAAAGCTCACACGTTAATGAAGTATCACAATCAACAATTTGTTCGCTGGGATGACATTGATGCCTTTGGCCACGTCAACAATGCCAAGTACCTAACTTTTGCGCAGGAAGCTCGCTTTCAGTGGTCTTGGTATCAATTCGTAGAACGCAACCAAACACCGTCCCTTGTAGAGATGGTAGTAGCCCGTGCTGAGGTTGATTTCATTGCACCGATCTATGAAGGTGGAGCTTTTGTAGATGTACATCTATGGGTCGATTCAATCGGAACATCTTCATTCACTCTTAACTACGAGATCAGCTCCAAGGGCGTTCTCCATGCGCGCATCAAGACTGTGCAAGTTGCGATTTCTATGGAGACTAAGAAGTCACGTCCAATCACAGATGCAGAACGTGAGTTTCTTAAAGAATACATGTCATGACACTCTTATCCAGAAGTCAACGAGCATGGTGGCGCGATGCCGTGACCTATCAGATCTACATTCGCTCATTTGCTGATGGCAATGGAGATGGAATCGGTGATATCGAAGGTATACGTTCTCGCCTCCCATATTTAAAGTCACTCGGTGTCGATGCCATCTGGATTACACCGTGGTACCCATCTCCTCAAAATGATCATGGTTATGACGTAGCCAATTACATGGATATCGAACCCATGTACGGCACGCTAGAAGATGCTCAGCGATTAATCAATGAAACACATCAACACGGAATGAAATTGATCGTAGATATCGTTCCTAATCACTCGAGTGATCAGCATGTCTGGTTCCAAGAAGCGCTTCGATCCCCAATCGGCTCACCCGCACGCGATCGATATATCTTCCGCGATGGCAAAGGCGAAAACGGCGAGCTCCCGCCAAATAACTGGCAATCAGTCTTTGGGGGACCGGCATGGCATCGCTTAACGGATGCTGATGGCAATCCTGAACAGTGGTATCTACATCTCTTTGCAGTTGAACAACCAGATTTCAATTGGAATAACCCAGAAGTTCGCCAGCACTTTGAAGAGATCTTAAAGTTTTGGCTCGATCGTGGTGTCGATGGATTCCGCATCGATGTTGCACATGCATTGATCAAATATCCGGGATTACCTGATCTACTCTCTGCAGAAGAGTTAGAAGCACATGGCGAATTTCTTCCTGACCACTTGCGTCCAACATGGGATCAAGAGGGAGTACACGAGATCTATCGCGCGTGGAGAAAGATCCTTGATTCATACCCTGGCGATCGCATGGCGGTTGCAGAAGCTTGGGTTAGCCCAGCATCGCGAATTGCACGATATTTGCGCCCAGACGAGCTAGCGAACTCGTTTAATTTTGATTTTCTAACATCACTTTGGCAACCAGAGTATTTAACGGGAATGATAAATCGCGCCGTGAATGCAATGGCTGAAGTCGGTGCACCTCCTTCATGGGTATTTAATAATCACGATGTCACCCGTTCCGTTGATCGTTTTGATTTGGGACTTCAGAATCGCCAATCAAATACCTTTGAGCGCCAAGGTGATCCTGCAAAGTTTGATAT
>JBJTKU010000126.1:0-3875 GCA_046096605.1 Candidatus Planktophila sp.
AGTTCTCTAGCTGAATGTGGCTGCGGTTTCGTTATTACCCGCTGCTTACTTCTGCCAAATCACCGTCGAAATTATCTAGACCCACCATCGGGCGCGGCACTTTTTCAAAATGTAAAGATCTGATGTTTGGTGTCGTGGGACCATCGAAATCAAGTGAGAAAATTTGATCGTACCGCCCGGCAAAACCTGATTTGAAAAGGAGCGGTGAGCGAACCTGAACAATTGTGCAACTATCTAGATCTATGCCTGCAACTTCATATCCAGCCGGATCAAATGTGGGAGTTGCATTTTCAGTAACCAAAATCATGACTTTATTCTTGCTTTGCAGAAGAACCCACCGACCAAGTGAAACCGTTTGTCCGGTCATTACAGGACCAGTAAGCACAACGGGATCGTTACCTTTTCTGACGAGATTAGCCTTGATTTTCACAGGCGATCCCCACCTAGGGTCAATTGAGAATCCAAGAGAGAGTTCAACTTCATCACCTACTGAATGTGAAAAAGCTAGGTCAACTGCCGGAACATCAACGAGGGTGCATGCGCTGAGGACATCGCTACCGTGATGAACAAGTGCTGCGATCAGACGCGCGTCATCTCCAGCAGAGCCACCAGAGGGAGCATCAGAGGATTGCGACAACAGTTGCATTTTTCCCTTATAGCTCTTGATTGCCCCATCTATAGCTTCTCGAGCCGAAACCAAAGTAACTTCAAACTCCTTGTGGATTTCCCAGAGCGCATTTCGAACGATTTCGCCACACTCATGTGCCCGTTGAACATTTCCTGAATGAACAACTGTGATCCCGAAACCGACTTCATCAACATCAATCCACGGTTGAACTGGAAAGAGCGAGATATCAAGAATCTCATCATCAATGAGAGAGTCAGCTAATTGGCGTATTCTTTGAAGTGGTTGGTCACTTGTGCCCATTCGTTCAGCTGGGATAATCATATTTATTTTCTTTAAGATCGTGCCAATCTCAGTTCTCTGATCGAGTAGTTGGTAGATCAAATCGGCGGCTCTCCGACCTGTATCACCCTGATCTATATGAGGATACGTTCGAAATCCAATGAGTGCGTTGCAGGCTGCGATGATTCGCCTTGAAGGGTTGGCGTGGAGATCATGCGTGACAACAATTGGAGTGTTCGGACCAACAATCTCCCGGGCAAACTCTGTCAAAAGGGCGTCAGTATGTTCATCGCTTTCGTTAATGAGTGCTCCATGGAGATTGAGAATGAGTCCATCTAATTTTCCGGCAGCCTTTAACTCTTTTTCTAACAGGGATTTGATCTTCTCTAACTCGGTATCAAGAAGTACTCCACCAGACATCGCCCAAGCTCTTACTAAAGGAATTGCCTCAAAGCCATGGTGGCGAAGTTGTTCAAGACTTCCAGCTACTTCGATATTCATTCCTTGGGATTTTGTAGCAACATCGTCACCGAGCCAGAGCCCCTGAAGCTCAAAATCTGCGATCGTACTCGGGTGTAATGCAAATGTATTGGTTTCTTGAATAATACTTGCAACACCCACACGCTGATTCATGCGATAAAGATACTTGTACATCTCTTTCCATGACCATTCCATTTACCTAGTTTTCGGGGATAGTATTAAGACTTCTCCACATCAAGGGGGCGATGATGTCAGTTCACAAGATGCGTGTTGCAGTTGGCCAACACCCGGGGAACGATCAAGAGTATCTAGATTTTGCACTGCAATTAGGTTGCGAAGGCGCTTCTTTCCAGACCCCGGATATCAAAGGCGATGTTAAGTGGGATGTTGCAGATATCAAAGAATTTCTAGCCCCTGTACATGCAGCCGGAGTAAGGGTTGAATCGTTTGAAAATGTTCCGAATCATTTTTACGACAAACTGATGTTAGGGCTCCCAGGGCGTGAAGAACAATTAGAAAATATGAAAAGCACTGTGAGAGCCTTGGGTGAAGCCGGAGTGCCAATTCTTGGTATGCACTGGATGCCGCAGATCGTGTGGCGTACTGACATGGGTCATTACGGCAGAGGCGGAGCATATGTATCTGTTTATGATCATTCAATTGTCATGGATAGAACGCGTGATGCAGAGATCTGGGTCGCTCGTCGTGACGAGCGTGATGTCAATCTAAAAGATACTTTTACCAAAGGTTCCTTCGTCAAGCTTGGCATTGAAACGTTAACTGTCGATCAAATGTGGGCAAACTTTGAATACTTTATTAAGGGAATTATTAAGACCTGCGAAGAATCTGGTGTTGTTCTTTGTTTCCACCCCGATGATCCTCCGGCGCAGGAGTTACACGGAATCGCACGAATTTTAACAAGTGTTGATAATTTGGAACGCGCAATGAATATCGTCAATTCTCCCAATCTCAAATTAGAGCTTTGCCTAGGCACTGTCTCTGAGATGGATGGCGAAAATTCAGTAATGGATGCCGTTAATCGCTTTGCTCCAAAAGACAAGATTGCCTATATCCACTTAAGAGATGTTGATGGAAAATTCCCTCTATTTAAAGAATGTTTCTTGGGAGAGGGAAATTACAACCCTTATGAAGTGATTAAAGCCTTGCACAAACACGGTTACACGGGGGCGATTTTGGATGACCACACTCCGACACTTACAGGAGATAGTGCCTACGGCCACCGAGGTAGAGCCCATGCCATCGGGTATATCCAAGCGCTTATTGAGGTTGTAACCAGGAACTAGAAACTGAATCGATTTCGAGTAGGTTTACTTCCACGATCGGAGCAAAAGGTGCTCTCTTAAAGAGTGGACGATACTGAGATCGATTCCTTTACTGGCTTTCCACCGGAGCGTAACATTACACGGGTGAAGTTCAGGGGTCCTTTAGTTTTAGCGTTGGTTTCAGCTTTTGTGTTGTCTCAGACTCCAAGCCAATCCGCAACGCCCCCGAAAGCAGGAGCAAAATGCTCGAAGGCGGGAATTACGTCCAGCTACGGAGGTCAGAAATTCACATGCATTAAGAGCGGGAAAAAATTGATTTGGGATAAAGGCGTTAGCATCATTCGAAAAGTCCCAACTCTAACTCCAACTCCAACTCCAACGACGATTAACAATTCCACCCCAATCCCAACGCCTTCAGCATCTGCGACCAAATGCTCAGAGGGTTCTCTCTTCAAGAGACTACCCGTCGACCTCTCGAAAATTAGTTATGTTTCACCAATTGGAGTTTTTGCTCCTGTTGGAGGAAGTCCGCTTCCCAAACAGCACACCGGGTTCATGCTGAACGAACTCGGTGTCCCTATTTTTGCCCCAGGTGACTTGACCATCACAAATATAAGAAAAGTCACTTATATCGTCTCTCCAACACGACCAGGTTATGTCGATTACGCCATCTTCTTCTCTGTATGTGATGAAGTTTCTGGTCACTTCGGTCATGTCACCGATTTGAATTTGAACCTTCAACCAGAAGCATCCGCCTTCCAGTGTTCCAAATACAGCACAGTTGATGAAACGGTTGAGTCGTGTACTGTATACACCAATATAAAAGTTGCTGAGGGAACCCAAATAGCAACAAGTGGAAATGCCGCTCACTCACCGGCAGTAGATATGGGCATGACCGACCGACGTGTAAGCGACGGGTATAGCAATCCAGATAGGTACGGAAAATCTCAAGCGCCGGGCACGCTTTGCCCTTGGGATTTTTACACTGAGACAGCAAAATCCCAGCTTTATTCAAAAATTGGTCTGTCTGCGACGAACTTAACTACTGAAACGCCAAAGTGCGGAACCCTTGCCGTAGATAAAATCGGTACCGCCGCAGGACGATGGACACCCAAAACAGATCCGGGAAATGGAATGGATATCCATTCCATTTCCCGGATCTGTTTTGGGTGTCCATCGTCCTGCGGCGGTACCGATTTTATCTA
>JBJTKU010000127.1:0-6554 GCA_046096605.1 Candidatus Planktophila sp.
CTCTATATCGCCGGCGCCCTTGCCGACGAGCACTAGGGCGGCCAATTAGTTCAGCTCAAAACATCGCACCACGTAACGAATGGTAAGAAAACAGGGAAGGCACACTCATCCTGGTTGGGTTTGGCCTCTCAGCAATTGGTCCAGCTATCGCAACAGGCATGATCTTCGCTGCATACATCAATGGCGTTGCCCGTCAGCCAGAAGCTCGTAGCGTTCTACAGCCAATCGCGTTCCTCGGATTCGCGCTCGCTGAAGCTCTCGCACTCTTCGGACTCGTTCTCGCATTCGTACTCTAAAAATATGCGCACAGTAATCATCGCTGCAGAAGAGGCTAGCCCGTTAGTTCCGCATACCGCAGAGCTAGTCATCGGGTTCATCGCCTTTTCTCTGCTATTTCTTGTACTTCGCAAAGCAGTTGTTCCAAAGTTTGAAAAAGCTTTCGCCGACCGCACTAATGCGATTCAAGGTGGCATGGAACGTGCAGAGAAGGCTCAGCTTGAAGCAGAACGTGCTCTTGCTCAATACAACGAACAACTCTCAAGCGCACGCGAAGAAGCACAGACACTTCGTGAAGAAGCACGCGTCCAAGGAGCGGCAATCGTTGAGGAGCTTCGCGCTAAGGCTCAAGAAGAAGCATCTCGAATCACAGCAGCTGCTCACGCATCAATTGAAGCTGAACGTCAACAGGCAGTTATCTCACTTCGCAACGAAGTAGGTGCGCTTGCAGTTGAACTCGCATCAAAGATCGTAGGCGAGGCTCTAGATGATCAGGCACGTCAGTCACGAATCGTCGATCGTTTTCTAGATGACTTGGAGAAAAGTAAGTAGTGAGAATTCATCTCGGAGGAAGCAGCCGTCAATCACTTGTGATTGCACGCGGCAAGCTCGACGCTGCCGTGAAGGGCGCTAGTGCTGCAACCGCATCTGAGATTTCTTCACACTTGTTCTTCGCCGCAGAAGTCTTTGCTGGCAATACATCTCTTCGTCGTGCGATCACTGATCCATCACGAGATATTGCTGCAAAGAGCGCTCTGATCGCAGATCTCTTTAGCTCCAAGATTGGCAAGGAAGCCTCGACTCTGATTTCAGATGTTGCCGCTCTACGTTGGTCAGCCAGTAAAGATGTCATCTATATTCTCGAGCAACTTGCAATCGAAGCAGAAGCATCTGCTGCCAATATCAATAATGAGCTCGATCGCGTGGAAGATGAACTCTTTAGCGCTTCCCGCTCACTTCTTGATTCCTCTGAGCTCCGAAGCGCACTCGTAGGTGGTGCCGGTGCAGATCTCAAGGCTCAGTTGGTAACGGAAATTCTTTCAAAGAGCGCTTCAGCCTCGACAGTAAAGCTGGTGCGTGCCCTCGTCACACAACGTCGCGGTCGCAGCCTGGAGGCAGCATTTGCTGATTACCTCTTTGGCCTTGCAAACCGCCGTAACCGTCTCATCGCAGTGGTTCGCACCGCTGCTCCAATCTCAGATGCACAGAAAGTTCGCCTCTCTGGAGCAATTGAGAAGCAGGTTGGTCAACCAATTCGCGTCAATATCCAAGTAGATCCAACAATCCTTGGTGGAGTCTCCATCAAATTTGCAGATGAACTCATTGACGCAAGCATTTCTAATCGTCTTGCACATGCTGGTCGTGCATTGGCCGGAAAAAACTAAAGGGAGAAACACATGGCAGAGCTAAAGATCCAACCCGATGAAATTCGGGATGCCTTAGCCAATTTCGTTAAGTCATATGATCCAGGCGCGGCAGCACGCGATGAAGTAGGAACTGTGAGTCAGGCAGGCGATGGAATCGCTCGCGTCGAGGGACTTCCTTCAACAATGGCTAACGAGCTCCTCACATTTGAGAACGGGACACTAGGACTAGCACTCAACCTTGATGTGCGTGAAGTCGGTGTCGTTATTTTGGGTGGAAATGAAGGAATCGAAGAAGGAACTTCTGTCAGTCGCACTGGTGAAATTCTCTCTGTACCAGTCGGTGATGCATTCCTTGGTCGCGTCGTAGATGCACTCGGACGACCAATCGATGGAAAGGGCGAGATCGTTGCAGAAGCACGTCGTGCACTTGAATTGCAGGCTCCCTCTGTAGTTCAGCGCCAACCTGTTAAGGAACCTCTTGCAACAGGAATTAAGGCAATCGATGCGATGACAGCTATTGGCCGCGGACAGCGTCAGTTGATCATTGGTGATCGCCAGACAGGTAAGACTGCAGTTGCTGTTGACACCATCATCAACCAGCGCGAAAACTGGCTGACTGGAGATAAGAAGAAGCAAGTTAAATGTATCTATGTAGCTATCGGACAAAAGGGTTCAACGATTGCATCTGTAAAGGCTGCACTCGAAGAGGCCGGCGCGATGGAGTACACAACAATCGTGGCTTCCCCTGCATCAGATCCAGCAGGCTTCAAGTACCTAGCACCATATACAGGTTCTTCAATCGGTCAGCACTGGATGTACAAGGGCGAGCACGTTCTTATCGTCTTTGATGATCTCTCAAAGCAAGCTGAGGCATATCGTTCAGTCTCACTTCTTCTTCGCCGTCCACCAGGTCGCGAAGCGTACCCAGGCGATGTCTTCTACTTGCATTCACGTCTTCTCGAGCGTTGCGCAAAGCTCTCTGATGATCTCGGCGGCGGTTCGATGACAGGTCTTCCAATCATCGAAACAAAGGGAAATGACGTTTCAGCGTTTATTCCAACCAACGTAATTTCGATTACAGATGGTCAGTGCTTCCTTGAAACAGATCTTTTCAACGCAGGCGTTCGCCCAGCGATCAACGTAGGTATCTCTGTTTCTCGCGTGGGTGGATCTGCTCAGACTAAGGCGATGAAGAAGATTGCAGGACGTCTACGTCTAGATCTTGCTCAGTTCCGTGAACTTGAAGCATTCGCAGCATTTGGTTCAGATCTCGATGCTGCATCAAAGGCGCAACTCGAGCGCGGTGCACGTATGGTCGAACTCTTGAAGCAGGGTCAGTACTCACCGTACTCACTCGAGCGTCAGATCGTCTCCATCTGGGCCGGCACATCAGGCAAGCTCGATGATGTTGCTGTTGCAGATATTCGTCGCTTTGAATCTGAACTTCTCGACTTTATTGGTCGCGAGCGTAAGGATATCTTCACAGTAATCGCAGAGACCAAGCAGCTAGAAGATGACACGATCGCAAAGATGGAAGAAGCGGTTGCTACATTTAAGAAGCAATTCAAGTCTTCTGTTGCATCTGCAGTCAACGAAGCTGCAGCCGAGGCTCTCGATAGCGAAAGCGCTGAACAGGTAACCAAGTACGTTCCACCGGCGGCAAAGAAGTAAAAAATGGGTGCCCAACTTCGCGTATACCGCCGACGGATGCGATCCGTTAAAGCGACCAAAAAGATTACGAAAGCCATGGAGTTAATCTCTGCCTCTCGTATCGTAAAGGCGCAGCAACGTGTCAGTGCGTCAACTCCATATGCAAATGAGTTGACCCGTGCGGTATCTGCAGTTGCATCGTTTTCTTCAACGAATCACCCGTTGACTACTCCTTCAGAAAATCCAAAGCGTGCTGCAGTTTTGATCATCTCAGCAGACCGCGGGATGGCTGGAGCGTATTCAAATAACGCAATTAAGGAAGGTGAGCAGCTAGCTGCCCTCCTTCGTGAACGTGGACTTCAAACGGCGAATTACCTCGTGGGTCGTAAGGCGCTGAACTACTACAAGTTCCGTAACCGCGACATTGCAGGATCATGGACAGGGTTCTCAGATAACCCAACATATGAGAATGCGAAAGAAGTTGCCGATGCGCTCATCAAGGCTTTTCTCGCTGATGCTCAGATTGATGCGAATGGTGTAGATGAGATTCATATTATCTACACAGAATTCAAATCAATGTTGACTCAGAACGCGATGGCAAAGCGCATGCTTCCACTGGAAGTTGTTGAATCTTCAACACCTGCTCCTGCAGGGCTCTTGCCTATGTACGAGTTTGAACCAAATGCAGCAGAAGTTCTTAACGCACTTCTTCCACGCTATATCGAAGCCCGAATCTTCAACGCGATGTTGCAATCGGCAGCCTCAGAGCATGCCGCTCGTCGTCGCGCGATGAAGTCAGCAACTGACAATGCTGATGAGTTAATCAAGTCGCTTACACGACTTGCGAATGCGGCTCGTCAAGCCGAAATTACCCAGGAAATCAGTGAAATTGTTGGCGGCGCAGATGCGTTGTCATCAGCTAGTGCAGGGAGTGAATGATGTCATCAACAGGTAAAGGCCGCGTAGCCCGAGTTATTGGACCGGTGGTGGATATTGAATTCCCAGCCGATTCAATGCCATCGATCTTCAACGCGCTTCACGTAGAGACCACCATGAGTGGAACTACACGTACCTTGACGCTAGAAGTAGCACAGCACATTGGTGACAACCTCGTGCGCGCTATCTCTATGCAGCCAACAGATGGAATGGTGCGTGGTGCCGAAGTAACAGATACCGGCGCTGCTATCTCGGTCCCAGTTGGCGATGTCACCAAGGGTCACGTATTTAACACACTAGGTGAGTCACTTGATGTGCCAACTTCTTCTCTTGATATCAAGGAGCGTTGGCCAATTCACCGTGATGCACCAGCTTTTGATCAGCTCGAGTCTAAGACAGAGATGTTTGAAACAGGTATCAAGGTGATCGATCTTCTTACACCTTATGTAAAGGGTGGAAAGATCGGTCTCTTCGGTGGTGCTGGTGTGGGTAAGACGGTTCTTATTCAGGAAATGATTTATCGCGTAGCTGAAAACTTCGGTGGTGTATCAGTATTCGCCGGAGTTGGTGAGCGTACACGTGAAGGTAACGACTTGTTCCTTGAGATGACAGAGACTGGCGTTATCAATAAGACAGCCTTGGTCTTTGGTCAGATGGATGAACCACCTGGAACGCGTCTTCGTGTCGCACTTTCAGCCCTCACAATGGCTGAGTACTTCCGCGATGTTCAGAAGCAGGACGTTCTCCTCTTCATCGATAACATCTTCCGCTTTACTCAGGCAGGTTCTGAGGTATCAACACTTCTTGGCCGTATGCCATCTGCTGTGGGATACCAGCCAACACTTGCAGATGAGATGGGTCAGCTCCAGGAGCGCATTACATCAACACGTGGCCATTCGATTACATCTATGCAGGCAATCTACGTTCCTGCAGATGACATCACTGACCCAGCTCCTCACACAACATTTGCCCACCTTGATGCAACAACAGTGTTGTCTCGTCCGATCTCAGAGCTTGGTATCTACCCAGCTGTGGATCCGCTCGACTCAACTTCACGCATCTTGGATCCACGCTATATCGGTGAGCATCACTTCCGTGTTGCAAACCGAATCAAGCAGATCTTGCAGCGTTACAAGGATCTTCAGGACATCATCGCCATCTTGGGTATCGATGAACTTTCAGAAGAAGACCGCATTCTTGTAGGACGTGCTCGTCGCATCCAGCGCTTCTTGTCACAGAACACATTCGTGGCAAAGGTCTTTACCGGTATCGACGGTTCATTCGTTCCTCTCTCAGAGACGATCGAAGCCTTTGAAGCACTTGCAGATGGAAAGTACGATCACATTCCAGAACAAGCATTCTTCATGTGCGGTGGCCTCGATGATGTCGAGCGCAAGGCTGCAGAATTGGCAAAGGCATAACAATGGCTCTTACTGTCGCACTAGTATCGCCAACACAACAGGTGTGGAGCGGAGAGGCAACATTTATCTCTGCGCGCACCACAGAGGGTGACCTTGGAGTTCTTCCAGGTCACGCTCCGTTGTTTGGCGTACTAGTCGATGGGGCCGTCAGCATTAAGGGCGTAGATGGCAGCGTCAAGGAATTTAGCGTCAGCGGCGGATTCTTATCTGTCTCCAATGACCGCGTCTCGATTCTTACAGAGAGCGTTAATTAACCTACGAGGTTATGCTCGGTCTGAATTAAGCGGACCGTCTTTGATTTTCCACGCATAACAAGTGAGTTACTGGTCGCACCAAACTTTGTGTATCTAACACCCTGAACCAGCTCTCCATCGGTAATTCCTGTTGCTGAGAGAAAGACATCATCGGAGTTACATAGATCAGAGGTGGTGAGCACGCGAGCTTCGGTGACACCATCTCTATGTAGCTGGCCTTGAATAGCACCACCTAAACAGATCATCGCAACTGCGGTGATGACACCTTCTGGAGTCCCACCAATTCCCATAAGCAGATCAATTCCTGTATCTGGACGAGCAGTCTCAATAGCGGCTGCCACATCTCCATCTTGAATCAATTTAATCCGAGCCCCGGTATCTCTGATCTCTTTAATCAACGTTGCATGGCGCGGACGATTGAGTACAACCACGGTTATATCGCTGACCTGTAGGGATTTTGCTTTGGCCACGGCTGCAATATTTTCGGCAACAGATGCGCGGATATCGATAACAGAAGCTCCTGCCGGTCCGGTGACTATCTTGTTCATATAGAAGCTATCTTGCGGATCAAACATCGAACCACGTGGTGCAAGTGCGATCACACTGATCGCACCATTCATGCCTTGGGCAGTTAGCGAAGTTCCATCTAT
>JBJTKU010000128.1:0-4488 GCA_046096605.1 Candidatus Planktophila sp.
CGTTGGTGCATGGTGAGGCGGCTGCTCCATTTGACGCAAATGGACGTGAGACAGATCTGCTATCAGGAATAGATTTCTAAGTGAGATATCTCTTTAGTTTGGTTGTCGGCGTACTGACAGCTGCCGCTGGAGTTTTTCTCCATCTTTCATATCCTCCTGCCGGATTAATTTTGGCCCTAGCAGGATCTGCTGCAACCTTCTGGTCTATCGGTCGTCAGTATGGCAAGCGCCGCTTTAAAGTTGTGGCCTTTGTGGGTTGGTTGGTTGTGATTAATGACGCGACAACATTTGGTGACGGAGGAGAACTTCTAGTCCAAGGCGACCGCGCTGGTATTACTTTTTTAGTGAGCGCTCTCGCAGTCGTCATTATCTCGATACTTCTTCCAGTGAAGGATTAACTCCAGCTCTGCCCTTGTGGTCCATCATGGATCTGTAATCCGCTGGCTTCAAGCAATTTACGAAGGCGATCACTTTCTGCATAATCTTTCTTCGCTCGAGCATCTTCTCTCTCTTTGAGAAGATCTATCTGGGCTTGAGACAATTCTCTCTGAACTGGTGGCCGAGAAAGATCTAATCCAAGAATTTGATCTGCAGCAAGGAAAAACTTCACTTTTTCCTCGGGAGACCCACTCTTTTCGATAATGCGCAGGCGTTGGAGTGCACGCGGAGTGTCTAAATCCGTATAGATCGCATCAATAAATTCTTGATCCATCTCTGGAGTTAGCCGACTGGTGGCTGCATGGACCAATCCACGCCAACGCTTGATTGTGCCATGGGCTGCTTCAAGAGATGCCCAGGTGAGATCCATCTGAGATCGATATCGGTTTTCTAAGAAAGTCAGGCGCGCTGCTAGCGGGTCAATCCCTCTATCAATAATGTCCTGCAGGAGCACGACATTGCCCGCACTTTTTGACATCTTTCGTCCTTCAAAGAGTAGATGTTCACCGTGCACCCAATGAGTGACTACCTCTGTGCCAGTAAGCGCATTTGATTGCGCTCTTTCATTTTCATGATGTGGAAAACGTAGATCAATGCCTCCAACATGGAGATCGATGACATCGCCTAAATATTCAAGTGACATTGCGCTGCACTCGATATGCCACCCCGGAAAGCCAGCACCCCAAGGTGTCTCCCAGATCATCTCACTGCGATCACGCGCTAATTTCCACAAAGCCCAATCAGCATGAAATCGCTTCGCGCCATCTTCTGTGTATTCATAGCGATGGCCGGGTTTGAGAGCGTCGAGGCGATTTCCGCTGATTGCTCCGTAGCTTGGAAAAGATTGGGCATCAAAGTAAACATTTCCATCGGCGCCGACGTAGGCAAATCCTTGGGTAATGAGCTTTTCAATGGATGCAATCATGAGATCGATGTTTTCGCTTGCGCGCGGATATGAGCTAGCTGAAGTGATATTGAGCCGATTTAAGTCCTTGAGGAAACGATCTTCATACTTTCGCGCGATAGCAAAAGGATCTAGCGATTCACTCTTTGATTGTGCCAAGACCTTATCTTCCAGATCATTGGCCATGTGTCCTACATCTGTGATGTTTTGAATCAAGGTAACGGTAAGCCCAGAGTAGGTTGCCACGCGCCAGATGAGGTCTGAGAGTAAGAATGTACGCAAATTACCCACGTGTGCATCGCGATAGACGGTTGGCCCACAGCAATAAACCTTCAATTCAGCGTTACGACCTGCGATCGGCAGGATTTGACGATGGCGAGTTTCGTATAGCTTTAACACGCGCACTCCGATGACTCTTGTCGCTCGATAAAACTGTAGGTGTGGTGTATTCGAAAACCGAGTTTTTCATAGAGCGCTTGAGCGGCGAGATTACTCTGATCGAGCTGGAGAGAGATTTTATCTGCGCCATTGACGAGAGAGATATTTGTACAAGCTTTCATGAGCAGTTCTGCAAGCCCAAAACGCCGATGGGATGCGGCAACAAATAGTCGTGTGAGAATTGACCAAGAGTCGAGTATTGCAAGACGCGCGGTAGCAATGATTTCTCCGTTTATGCGAAGCGATACGTAATGAGCTGGATAGGCCTTCATAATTGGTTCCAGAATCTCATCACCATGGAGGGCTAAGAATTCTGCTGTCGGAGAGCTTTCGCAGACTAGATTTACTTTCTTTTCCTGAAGGCGAGGATTGAGATCTTCGACAGATTGAATATCTGAGATGAGAAAAGCTGCGCCAACTTTCTCCTTCCAACCTTTATCAATTAAATAATCCTTTAACTCTTGATACAGGGGTAGAGGACAATGAAAAACTGCTGGCAACTGTGCCTTTGAATAAATCTCTTCAACGCGATTTATTGCCTCTTCAATATCCAAACCCGGTTCGCCCCACGGTCGAGAGCCTTGCACCAGAACAGAATTGGCCCGATATGTCACCCCATCAGATATTCGAATCTGCCATGTGCCAAGATCTTCGATCCTGCGCGCTGGCCACGTTCGTGAGGATAGATTTTCGAGCTCGGCAATTCGCAGCGAAAGTGGAGCACCTGTTCCTGCGCCCTTTTTGCGTTCTACTATCGGATGAACGAGTGCGATCAATTGCGGATCAAACTCCACAACATCACCAGACTTCTTTCGTAAGGTCTTCTCGGATTCAAGGACTCCAACCAGATCACGATATCCACCCTCAGGATCTTTCAGGCGCAAGGTCAGGCGTTGCCCAATCAGCGCTGGGTCGAGGCTGTTAGAACCTGCTCTCATGGGATCACATTAACCCTGCGAATGAGAAGGTGCATGGTTAGAATTGCCCCCAGATAGATTCGTATCCAATTGAGTTCGCCTTCGGAGGTCCCTCGTGACATATGTGATTGCTCAGCCTTGTGTCGATGTGAAAGATAAGTCTTGCATCGAAGAGTGCCCAGTAGATTGCATCTACGAAGGCAACCGGATGCTCTACATCCAACCTGATGAGTGTGTCGACTGTGGAGCGTGTGAGCCTGTCTGCCCTGTTGAGGCGATCTATTACGAGGACGACGTTCCTGGCCAATGGAAGGAATTTCCACGGATTAATACTGAGTTCTTTGTTGAACTTGGTTCACCAGGTGGAGCTGCAAAGGTTGGTCTGACAGATCACGACCATGCAGAAGTGCTCGCCGTTGAGAAAAAAACTTCCTGATTTCCCCTGGGATGCACTTGCTCCGTATGGAGTAAAGGCGCGAGCGCACCCAGGAGGGATCATCGATCTCTCGCAAGGTACTCCCGTAGATCCAACTCCAGAATTTATTCAGAAAGTTCTGGCAGAGAGCGCAAACTCTCCAAGTTATCCAACGACTGCTGGTACACCAGAACTACAGGAATCAATCCGTTCATGGGCAATCTCTCACCTTCGAATTACAGGTAAGTTCGATGTCCTCCCGCTGATTGGATCAAAAGAGTTGGTGGCGTGGCTTCCCACATTTTTAGAGTCTGCAACTGTTCTCTATCCGCGTGTTGCATATCCAACATACCTCGTTGGTGCGATGTTGGCGCAAGCCCAAGAGATTGCCGTTGATATCGATGCAGCTTCGTGGCCGGTGGCCGATTTAGCATGGGTTAATTCACCAGCCAACCCAACAGGTCGCGTGCATTCAGATGCCGAGTATCGCGCCGTTATCGACTGGTCTCGTAAGAATAATTCGATTGTTATTTCAGATGAGTGCTATTTGGAATTTGGTGATGGAATCACACCTACTTCGATTTTTAACTACACTAACGGCGATAACACCAACATCCTTGCAGTGCACTCTCTTTCCAAGCGTTCGTCTCTTGCCGGCTATCGCGCAGCATTTATGCTCGGCGATCCTGCCCTGATCGCAGCTATTCGCGAAATTAGAAAGCATGCCGGCATGATGGTTGCCTTGCCAGTACAGAAAGCGATGACACAGGCGCTCAAAGATGATGCACATGTTGCAGAGGCCAGAGCAAGATATAACGCACGTCGCGCAACTCTCAGACCGGCACTTATTGCTGCCGGATTTCGTATCGATGATTCGGTTGCGGGGCTCTACTTATGGTGCTCGCGTAATGAAGATGCCTGGAAGTCAGTTGATTGGCTTGCAGAGCTAGGAATTCTTGCAACACCAGGAACTTTTTATGGTCCAGACGGAGCCAATCACATTCGTGTGGCTATGACTGCTACCGATGCAGCAATTGCTGATGCTGCCTCACGCATTTTTGCCGCAATTAAGGGATAGCGCTATGACTGTCGGAATATTGCTCGTGGGCGGAAGAGGTACTCGCTTGGGCCCAATCACCTCAGAAATTCCAAAGCCAATGCTGCCTATCGCTGGAAAACCGGTGACAGAGCATCAGATTATTGCCGCCAAACAAGCAGGGGTAACAACGCTCGTTCTTGCAACCTCGTATCTCTCTGAAATCTTTACTCCGTATTTTGGTGACGGCAGCAAGTGGGGGATTGATCTTCGTTATGCTGTTGAAAAAGAGCCACTTGGTACTGGTGGGGCGATCGCTCATGCTGCAACATATTTAGAT
>JBJTKU010000129.1:0-7718 GCA_046096605.1 Candidatus Planktophila sp.
ATTGCGCCGAGATCACCAACTGATGGCTCCCATGCAACAGGGTAATCAGATTGCAATCCAACAATCTCTGGGCGAGTAGCGGCACTTGTCCCTGGATCAATTGTTGTACCAGAGCTCTGATTAATCGGGTTTGGTCGGACAAGTTCGTATACGCCGATACTTGCAAAACCAATGACGAAAACCCCAAGGAGTGCTGTGATGCCGCGAATGATGCGCTGACGGCGCACCTTGGCGATAATCATCGGTGCAAGATCAACGTTTTCTAAAGGTCCTAACGACATCCATTGGATTTCGCGCTTAATCAGCGGATCAATATCACTCATTGTTATCCACCACCTCTGCTACGACGATTTCAATTTCTGCTTCTGCGCGAGATTTATTGGTTAGTTCTCGTCCTGTAGAACGCTCGAGCTCTGGAGTTAATTCCACATATGCGGCAACAGCTGCTTTACCTCGAGCAAAGTGTGAGGCAACAGTTCCCATTGGCATATCCATAATTTTTGCAATTTCACGCAGATTCATTCCGTGCTCAAAATAGAGAACAAGGACTGCGCGTTGAGAAGCAGTGAGAGATTTAAGGGCTGCCTGTACCAAGAGGCGCTGAGTAACATCTTCGCTCTCATCAACTAATTGACGAATGTCATCTGCCAGATCCCAGGTTGTCTCTTTCTCTTGCTGTTTGCGCAGCCACTTACGACGCATATCCGCATGGCGCGAGACCATCACGCGCATTAAATATGCCTCTGGATTTTCATGTTCGCGGATCTTGCTCCAGCGCTTGAAGACATCAGCTAGAGCCTCTTGAAGAACATCTTCAGCATTTTGAGTATCGAAACAGATCATTTTGGCAGCGCGCAGAAAGGACTTCTGGTTCTCTTGAAGCCAGACGGTAAATTCAATCTGATCGCGCGTGCTCACGGGAATATCTTAGTCGGTGGCTCTTAATCTAGTAACGGGGAGACTTCGACACCTAGTGTGGCTAACTTTGCACGTCCACCATCTAGCGCAGTAAGGACAAATGGCTTGCCATCTGGAAGCAGAACAAAAGAATTCTCAAAGTGAGCACCGCGTGAATGGTCATTAGAGACGACCGTCCAGTCATCTTCTAGGACATGGGTTTTTGCTGTACCTCGAGTAATCATCGGTTCAATAGCAAGAGCCATTCCGGCTACAAGTTCTGGACCATTTCCAGCCTTTCCAAAATTTAATACGTGCGGCTCTTGATGCATTTCGGTGCCGATTCCGTGACCACCATACTCTGCCAAAATTCCATAGTTTCCTTGTGAATCGATATAGCTACCAATTGCATGGCTAATATCGGTAAGACGTCCACCAAGTTTTGCAGCTGCAAATCCGCGCCACATAGATTCTTCGCAGACATCCATCATCTTCTGGTCGGCAGGATCAACGGTCCCAACTCCGATTGAGAAAGCAGCATCTCCATGCCAGCCATCGATAATAGCGCCACAATCAATCGAGACAACATCGCCATCTTGAATAACGCGGTCACCGGGAATACCGTGAACAATTTCGTCATTGATTGAGATACAAATAGTTGCTGGATATCCGTGGTAACCAAGAAAGTTTGAACTTCCCCCACCACGTTTAATATGTGCAGCCGCAATCGCATCGAGAGCATCAGTGCGCATTCCGACCTTTATTGATTGGCGAAGAAGTTCAAGCGTTTGACCAACAAGCAAACCCGCGCGACGCATTGTTTTAAGTTGGTCGAGAGTCTTGATTTGAATTGCCATGGTCAGTCCTTATTGGCTTTATTGAACGCGGCTGAGGGCATCGATTGCGCGCTGAGTAATCTCAGCAACTTCTCCCAAAGCACTTACTGTGATCAAGAGACCTTCAGTACGGTAGAAATGAATAATCGGCGCAGTCTGCTCTTCATAGACAGCAAGGCGACGCTGAATAACTTCAGCCTTATCATCTTCGCGCTGGTAGAGCTCTCCCCCATCTGATGGACAAGTAGCTGATCCTGCCTCTGCCGGCTTACCGCATTGACGACAGGTAAGTCGTGAAGATAAGCGAGTGACGATCTCTTCAGATGGGATTGCAAATTCAAGGACTGCATTAAGCGGGGTCTTCTTCTCCGCCATAATTGCACGAAGGACCTCGGCCTGTGAGACATTGCGTGGCCAACCATCGAGCAAGAAACCGTTCTGCGCATCGTCTTCTGCAAGACGGGCGCGAACCATCGCATTAGTGATCTCATCGCTAACCAGCTCACCGCGATCAACAAATGCCTTTGCTGCAAGACCTAGCGGGGTTCCCGCCTTCATATTCGCGCGGAAGATATCGCCAGTTGAAATATGTGGAATTGAGTAATGTGCGGAGAGAAAAGCAGCTTGTGTTCCCTTGCCAGCACCTGGTGGACCTACCAGGACTAATCTCATTAGCGCAGGAATCCCTCGTATGAACGCTGCTGTAACTGGCTCTCGATCTGCTTTGCAGTATCAAGACCGACACCAACAACGATCAGAATCGCAGTTCCACCGAATGGGAAGTTCTGTGATGCGCCGAAGAGTACGAGTGCGATGATCGGAATAATCGCAACGAGGGCAAGGTAGAGAGATCCTGGAGCTGTAATGCGTGAGAGCACATACTGAAGGTATTCAGATGTTGGACGTCCTGCACGGATACCCGGGATAAATCCACCGTACTTCTTCATATTATCTGCAACTTCTTCTGGGTTAAAGGTGATTGCCACATAGAAGTAGGTAAAGAAGATAATGAGGCCGGCATAAAGAGCGATGTAAATTGGATGATCACCCTTAACAAGGTTACGAGAGATCCACACTGCCCATCCTGATGTGCTGTTGGTGAAGTTAACAATCAGGGACGGAATGTAAAGAAGAGAAGAAGCAAAGATAACTGGGATAACTCCGGCCTGATTTACCTTAATAGGAATATAGGTCGATGTTCCACCGTAAGCCTGTCGGCCAACCATGCGCTTTGCATATTGAACTGGGATACGGCGCTGTGCTTGCTCAACGAATACAACTGCAGCAACGACAAGAACACCTATCAAAAGTACGAAGATAAATGTTGCAAGGCCTTTTTGAAGTTTGATGCTCCAGAGTTGTGAAGGGAAGCCTGCTGCAATTGAGGTAAAGATCAAGATAGACATACCGTTACCAACGCCGCGATCTGTGATCAATTCACCGAGCCACATGATTACAGATGTACCAGCTGTCATTACAACGATCATGGTGATGATGCGCTGCCAGGATGCATCAGGAATAATCGCAAGTTCGCACCCTGCGATCAAACGACCTGGCGTGCGAGCTACTGCAATAAGTCCTGTTGACTGCAGGATTGCAAGTCCGATGGTGAGATAGCGGGTGTACTGGGTGAGCTTTGCAGTTCCTGATTGTCCCTCTTGCTTGAGTGTTTCAAAGCGAGGAATAACAACTGTAAGGAGCTGAACGATGATTGATGCAGTGATGTACGGCATGATTCCGAGAGCAAAGACAGAGAGCTGAATGAGTGCTCCACCGCTAAACAGGTTGATTAGACCAAAGAGTCCGCCCTGATCAGCATTTTTAAGACACTCTTGCACATTTGAATAGGAAACACCTGGTGTTGGAACAACAGAGCCAAAGCGAAAGAGCGCCATGATCGAAAGAGTGAAGAAGATCTTTTTGCGCAGCTCTGGTGTCTTAAAAGCCATGCCAAATGCTGAAAGCATCAATCTTCTCCCTCTATCGATTCAAGCGTCTTCAATTCGAACGAACTTCTTTTTATCTAGAACAACTCTTAGAGAGTTGCTGTTGATCCACCAGCAGCGGTGATCTTATCGATCGCCGATGATGAGAATGCATGCGCTGTAACAGTTACCTTGACAGAGATATCTCCGTTGCCAAGGACCTTTACAGGAAGGCTATCGCGCACAGCTCCGTGAGCAATAAGTGAGGCAACTGTGACATCGCCACCCTTTGGATAGAGAGCGTTGATCGTTGAGACATTAACTACCTGATACTCAACACGTGCTGGATTTTTAAAGCCACGAAGCTTTGGCAGACGCATAACGAGAGGTAGCTGACCACCCTCGAAGCCTGGACGTACTGTGTTACGAGCACGAGTTCCCTTGCCACCGCGGCCGGCAGTCTTTCCCTTTGATGCCTCACCGCGACCCTTACGTGTCTTAGCTTTCTTAGCACCTGGCGCTGGTCGAAGATGATGAAGTTTGAGTGTCATCTTTATTCAACCTCCTCGATCTTGATCAAGTGGCGAGCGGCGTATGCCATGCCACGAATTTCTGGACGATCTTCCTTAACAACAACATCGTTGATGCGCTTTAATCCAAGAGAGCGAACACTCTCGCGGATTTCAGGCTTGTTGCCAACTGTTGACTTGACCTGTGTGATCTTTAAACGTGGCATTAGGCACCAACTGTCTGTGAAGCGCGGATGATTGCAGCAGGTGCAACATCCTCGAGTGGAAGTCCACGTCGAGTTGCAATTGCTGTAGGTGACTCAAGCATCTTTAGCGCAGCAACTGTGGCATGAACCATGTTGATTGCATTATTTGATCCAAGAGATTTTGTAAGCACATCGGAGATTCCAGCGCACTCAAGTACGGCACGAATTGGACCACCAGCGATAACACCTGTTCCAGGAGATGCTGGACGTAGAAGAACTACACCAGCTGCTGTCTCGCCCTGTACCGGGTGAGGAATTGTTTCCTGGACGCGTGGGACTGTGAAGAAAGACTTCTTTGCTTCTTCAACTGCCTTTGCGATCGCCTGTGGAACTTCCTTGGATTTTCCGTAACCAATTCCAACCTGGCCGTTGCCGTCACCGACAACTACAAGTGCTGTGAATGAGAAACGACGTCCACCCTTAACAACTTTAGATACACGGTTGATAAAGACAACGCGCTCCATAAATGGAGATTTTTCCTTCTCGCGATCATCGCGACGCTCGCGACGTTCTCCGCGTCCCTTGTTTGCTGGTGCTGCAGACTTACCTGCATCGATTGTTGGATTTTCAGCCATGTTAGAACTCCAATCCGTTCTCTCGTGCACTATCTGCAAGTGCTGCAATGCGACCGTGATACTTGTTTCCTGCGCGGTCAAAGACGACGGTTGTTACTCCGGCAGCCTTTGCACGTGAGGCAATAAGTGCGCCAACGGCTTTCGACTTTGCAGTCTTATCGCCGCTATCTTTGCGAAGATCTGCCTCCATTGTTGAAGCAGAGGCAAGTGTGATGCCCTGAAGGTCATCGACAACCTGGACAAAGAGGTGACGTGTAGAGCGTGAGACGACTAGACGTGGGCGCGCAGCGGTTCCTTGAACTTTCTTGCGCACACGGAAGTGACGACGGGCGCGAGCATTAGTTGCTGACCCCTTGCGGACTTTTACGCCGATTGCCATTACTTCTTACCAGCCTTTCCAGCCTTACGACGAACCCTCTCGCCGGCCAAACGAAGTCCCTTACCCTTGTAAGGATCTGCCTTGCGAAGCTTCTTAATCTTCGCTGCAACTTCACCAACAAGCTGCTTATCGATTCCGCTGATATGCAACTTGGTTGGTGATTCAACCTTGTAGGTAATTCCTTCAGGTGCCAAGAATGGAACTGGATGGCTGTATCCGAGCAAGAATTCAAGATCCTTACCCTTCTCAGCTACACGATAACCAACACCGACAATATCGATGGTGAGTGTGTATCCCTCTGTCACGCCGGTAACCATATTGGCAACCAATGTGCGTGATAGGCCGTGAAGTGAACGTGTAACACGCTCTTCATTTGGACGCGCAATGGTGATAACACCATCTGCTTGTGAAACTTGAATAGGTGATGGAACAGAGGTTGTTAGAGAACCTTTAGGTCCCTTCACTGTGACAACCTGTCCAGCAATTGAAACTTCAACGCCGCTTGGAACGGCGATAGGCATGCGACCGATACGTGACATATTCGATCACCATACGTAGGCGAGAACTTCTCCGCCTACACCCTGCTTGTTGGCTTGCTTATCAGTAAGCAATCCAGATGAAGTTGAAATGATTGCAACGCCAAGTCCACCAAGAACCTTTGGTAGAGCAGTTGACTTTGCGTAAACGCGAAGTCCTGGCTTGCTTACGCGGCGAAGTCCTGCAATGGAACGCTCACGGTTGGCACCGAACTTGAGATCAAGTACGAGGGTCTTGCCGACGCCATTTGCATTAGCTTCCACACGGAAACCTGCGATGTAACCCTCCTTTTGGAGGATTTCAGCAATACGAACCTTTACCGATGATGACGGCATTGAAACCGAATCATGGTAGGCAGAGTTCGCATTGCGCAGACGAGACAACATGTCTGCGATTGGATCTGTCATAGTCATACGTGGCCTGTGGCCTTTCTCGAACCGGTTTCTTCACGCTCTGTGAAGACCTGTTTCGTTGTAGTTATTACCAAGAAGCTTTCGTGATACCAGGAAGTTCACCGCGGTGTGCCATCTCACGGAAGCAGATGCGGCAAATTCCGAATTTTTGATAGACAGAGTGTGGACGACCACAACGCTGGCAACGTGTGTAACCGCGCACCTTGAACTTAGGCTTGCGAGCAGCTTTAACTTTGAGTGATGTTTTCGCCATTCTTATGCCTCCTTGAAAGGAAAGCCGAGCAACTTAAGAAGTGCGCGACCCTCATCATCGTTCTTAGCTGTGGTTACAAAAGTAATATCCATACCGCGTGGACGGTCTACCTTGTCTTGTTCGATCTCTGGGAATACAACCTGCTCGGTGAGACCGAAGGTGTAGTTACCTTTGCCATCGAATTGCTTTGGTGAGAGACCACGGAAGTCGCGGATACGTGGAAGAGAGATTGAAAGTAGGCGATCTGCGAACTCCCACATACGATCTCCACGAAGTGTGACGTGTGCACCGATTGGCATACCTTCGCGCAACTTGAATTGCGCAATTGATTTGCGTGACTTGGTTACCTGTGGCTTCTGGCCTGTGATTGTTGCAAGGTCACGGATAGCGCCTTCGATCAACTTTGAATCACGAGCTGCTTCACCAACACCCATGTTGACGACAACCTTTACCAGGGTTGGAATCTGCATTGGATTGGTAAATCCGAATTCCTTGGCGAGTGCATCCTTGATCTCGCTCTTGTAGCGAGCCTTGAGACGAACATCTGTAGCTGTACTCATTAGATGTCCTTTCCTGTGCGACGTGAGATTCGAACGTTGCGCCCATCGTCTCCAGCACGTGAACCAACACGTGTTGCTTGGCCATCGCCATCAACGAGCATTACATTTGAAATATGGAGTGATGCCTCGACAGTAATAATTCCGCCGACCTTGACACCCTTATCACCAGTTTGTTCGCGGGTGTGGCGCTTAACTCGGTTAACGCCTTCAACTGTGACTCGTGAGCCATCAACTGAGAGAACCTTGCCTGTTACGCCCTTATCTTTACCGGCGATCACCAAGACGGTGTCATCTTTCTTAATCTTGGCCATTAGAGCACCTCCGGAGCAAGAGAAATTATCTTCATAAACTTCTTGTCGCGAAGTTCGCGAGCAACTGGTCCGAAGATACGAGTTCCGCGTGGCTCGCCATCTGCTTTAAGGATGACTGCTGCGTTCTCGTCAAAACGAATATATGAACCGTCTGGACGACGACGTTCTTTTACTGTGCGAACGATGACAGCCTTAACGACTTCACCCTTCTTCACTGTTCCGCCAGGAATTGCATCCTTGACCGAACATACGATGAT
>JBJTKU010000130.1:0-5805 GCA_046096605.1 Candidatus Planktophila sp.
GATCGGACCTTCCCAGAGATTTTCAACTTGACGGAGAAGTCGATCTTCATCTCCCTCGTTTGTTAAGACTGCGTCAGCGATGGCAATTCGCGATTCTGCTGATGCCTGATTGGCCAACCTTGCCTTGATATCAGAGATAAACATTCCCCGCTCGAGCAAGCGGGCAATCCGTAGTTCTTCACTAGCTTCAACTGTGACAATAAAATCGAATTTCTTGGCCGCATCGGTCTCCACAAGAAGAGGTATCTCATAGATCATGGGAATAGATGAACCGTTCTCATGACGTGCTTGTTCAAAGAGTTCCTGCACGCGTGGATGCACAATTGCCTCTAGGGCAGCCTTTGCTTGTGGATCTGAAAAGATAATCGCTGCCAGCGCTTTGCGATCAATATCTCCATTGGCAAGAATCTCTTGGCCAAAGTAAGCAACGACCTCGTCAAAACCCGAGGTTCCACGTTCGATCGCAATTCGCGCTAATTGATCTGCATCTACGACATTGGCACCCAATTCGCTAAAGTATTGGGCGACAGTTGATTTACCGGCACCTATTCCACCGGTGAGAGCGATCACTGTCATAGAGAGAGCATATCTTCCTCGATTGGCAATGAAGAGAGCCCCACACGATCTTCGCGCAGGGCTCTCCTCGTAAGAAATTAATTACTCGGCGGCAGTTTGTGCTGACGCACCAGCAGCATCTGCCGCCTTTGCTTCTGCCTTCTGTTTCTTATGAGCTAAGAAGCGTTCTTGCGCCTCATGGTATTGGCGCTCCCACTCTTCACGCTGGGCATCAAAGCCAGGCTTCCATTCCTGTGTTTCAGGATCGAAACCTTCTGGATAGATAAAGTTTCCATCTGCGTCGTAGCGAGCAGCCATTCCGTACTGGGTAGGATCAAATGCTTCGATCTCAACCTCTGTACCTTCATTGGCCTGCTTCAAAGAGAGTGAGATGCGACGACGCTCAAGATCAATATCAATAATCTTGACAAAGAGTTCGTCGTCTACGGCAACCACTTGCTCAGGAATTTCTACGTGGCGCTCTGCCAATTCAGAGATGTGAACAAGTCCCTCAATTCCTTCATGAACGCGGATAAATGCCCCGAAAGGAACGAGTTTGGTAACAACACCTGGAACAACTTGGTTGATGGTGTGTGTGCGAGCAAATGCTTGCCATGGATCTTCTTGTGTTGCCTTCAGTGAAAGTGATACGCGCTCACGCTCAAAATCGACTTCGAGGACTTCAACAGTAACTTCATCGCCCACTTCAACAACTTCGCCTGGGTGATCAATGTGCTTCCATGAGAGCTCAGAGACGTGGACAAGTCCATCTACTCCACCGAGATCAACGAATGCACCGAAGTTTACGATTGATGAGACAACACCTGTACGAACCTGACCCTTTTGGAGCTGGTTGAGGAATGTTGTACGTGATTCTGATTGTGTCTGCTCAAGGAATGCGCGACGTGAAAGAACTACGTTATTACGGTTCTTGTCGAGTTCAATGATGCGTGCTTCAACCTGCTTACCGATGTAAGGAGTCAGATCACGGACGCGACGCATTTCAACCAAAGATGCTGGCAAGAAGCCGCGCAAACCGATATCTACAATAAGTCCACCCTTAACAACTTCAATAACTGTACCGACGACAACCTCGTCGCGTTCCTTCTTGCCTTCGATCTCTCCCCATGCACGCTCGTACTGAGCACGCTTCTTGGACAGGATGAGGCGTCCTTCCTTATCTTCCTTCTGAAGAACAAGAGCTTCTACCTTGTCGCCGACCTTAACAATGTCATTTGGATCTGCATCGTGGCGGATTGAGAGTTCGCGTGAAGGGATAACGCCTTCTGTCTTGTATCCGATATCAAGAAGTACTTCTTCGCGATCTACCTGAACGACTGTACCTTCGACAAGATCTCCGTCGTTGAAATTTCTGATTGTGCCTTCGATTGCTGCAAGAAAATCTGCTGCTGATCCGATGTCATTTACTGCAATTACTGGTGATGTAGACAAGTGTGCTCCGTAGGGATAGATAAGTAATAGGACTCAGACGATCTGCCTGATGAACAGGTGAAGGGTACGGGGGTTAGGTCACGCGGGGCAAATCCGAGCGTAGAATTAAAGACCTATGAAGCGTTACCGCGAACTATTCGCCTTTCCGCAAGTTATTTCACTTGGGATTAGCGCTTTTCCTGCCCGTTTGGCCTACGGCATGATCGGATTAGGAATCTTCTTCAAAGCAGAGCAAGAAACCGGTTCTGTTGCTATCGCTGGATTTGCGATCGGATTGAATTCATTGGCAGGTGCTGCAACAGCTGGCATTCGTGGATCTGTGATGGACCGCTGGGGACAACGTTGGCCTCTTCGTATTTTGGTTCCGTCCTACACCGCACTGATACTTATTCTCAATCAGATGCAGAGTTCGCGTTCAATACTTATCGCCGCATTTATTCTGGGCATCACCGCTCCCCCCATCAATCTATCTGTACGCCCACTCTGGAAAGATTTAGTTCCTGATTCTTACTTGCGAACTGCCTACGCCTTTGATTCAGCCATGATGAGTTCAACTGGTGTGATTGGTCCAGTTGTAGTCACTTCACTAGCCCTATCTAGTCGTCCATCTCTAGCCCTCGATGTCATTGCAGCGCTGATGTTCATTGGTGGCACAGCTCTTGCACTTACTCCAGTCTCTCGCAATTGGATTCCTGAGAAAAAGGAAAAGGGTCAAGGAAGTCTCTTGAGAACACCCGTCATGCAGCTTCTGATGTTTGAAGGATGTTTCATCGGATTTGGATGGGGCGTCTTTGACGTCGCAGTTCCTGCATTTGCAACAGCAGAAGATGTTGCCCATCGAGTGGCATGGATCTTTGCCGCTTTCGGAATTGCAACTGTTTTTGGTGGATTACTTGGTGGTTTAGTATCAAAGAAGCTGGCTCCACTTCCCGCTCTGCGAAGGGCATACATCTTCTGGTTACTTACTTGTATTCCCATCACCTTCACATACCCAGATTGGACGATGGCTCTTATCGGAGCATCGATTGGATTAGTTGGCGGCGCAGTTCAAGTCTTCTACTTTGAAGTTCTTGAAGCGGTCAGACCTCAAGGATCACAAACTTCTTCACTAGGGTGGATTTGGAGCGTCGAGGGAGCCTTCATGGCTCTCGGTGCAGCAGTTGGCGGATTTGTCTCTGAGCATTTCTCTCCACGGTATGGATTAGCCATGCTGCCAATAATGATTTTCTTCGGATTGATTATTCTCAATCTTGGCAAGGGGATTCTTGCCGCAGCTAACAATCTTCCGACAGATGAACAAGATTTAGCGGCCATGGATGACAACTCCGACCGCAATAAGTAATTAGTGAGCTGCTTCGTTCCAGCTCTTGCCAACTCCGACATTGACATCGAGTGGAGCTTTCAGTGGATATGCGGCGCCCATCTCGCGACAGAGAATCTGCGTTGCCGCGTCGATTTCTTCATCGACTGCTTCAAGAATCAATTCATCGTGGACCTGTAGCAATAAGCGTGATCTTAAACCTTGCGCAACTAGCGCCTTTTGAACATTGAGCATCGCTAACTTAATAATGTCAGCTGCCGATCCTTGGATGGGAGCATTAAGTGCCATGCGTTCGGCGATCTCACGGCGCGCTCGATTATCTTGCATAAGGTCAGGCAAATATCGACGTCGTCCCAGCACAGTCTCGGTATATCCAACCTTGCGCGCCTCTTCCACGACGCTCTTCAAGTAATCTCGAATTCCACCAAAACGAAGGAAGTAGCGGTCCATCAGATCTTGTGCAGCTGGGGGTGAAAGGTCCAATTGTGCTGCCAAACCGTACGAACTAAGTCCATAGGCAAGTCCGTAGGACATAGCTTTGATCTGACGCCGCATTTCGGGATCCACTTGACTTGGAGCAACTCCAAATACTTCGGCAGCAACAGTTGCGTGCAGATCTTCTCCTGATTCAAAGGCTGCCAGAAGGTGTTTGTCGTTGGAGAGATGAGCCATGATACGCATTTCTATCTGGCTGTAATCTGCTGTGATGAGGCGATCAAATCCTTTTCCAGCGATAAAGCAATCGCGAATTTTGCGACCTTCTTCGGTGCGGACAGGAATATTTTGCAGATTCGGGCCAACGGATGAGAGGCGACCGGTCGCTGTCACGTTCTGAGCGAAATGGGTATGGATTCGTTGATCGGGTGCGATTTCGGCGATCAAACCCTCAATCGTTGTTGCAAGTTTCTTTGTCTCACGAATACGAAGAAGGGCTGCCAGTACTGGGTGCTTGGACTTTTCAAAAAGCCATGCCAGAGCTTCTGCATCAGTTGTAAATCCAGTCTTGATCTTCTTAGTCTTAGGTAGGCCAAGCTCTTCAAAGAGAACAACCTGAAGTTGCTTGGGAGATGCAACGTTAAATTCGTGGCCAACAGCATCATGGGCGATCTTGGTCTGTGCAGTGACCTCTGATTCGAAATATGTATAAAGTTCTGAGAGCTTCTTCTTATCTACGGCTACTCCCCTGCGCTCCATCAGGGCTAATAGATTGCTGATCGGAAGTTCAAGATCATAGAGAAGACTGTCTACTCCGCGTGATTTCATCTGGTCATCGAGAGCCGCACGCAGAGTAAAGAGGTGGCAGGCTGTTGATGAGAGTGAGCTTTCCGGAGAAGTGAGGTCGAGTGTCGAGCCATCGCCATACTTGTCAAGTAGATCACTTACCTCGTGGGTGCGAACTCCTGGATTGAGAAGGTAAGCTGCAAGACTTGTATCAAAGACGATTCCTTCAATTTCGTGAATTCTCGAGAGCGTTTTACCGTCGTGGACAATCTTCGGAATCCTTGAGTCCGCTCCCCAAGAGCCGATTTCACTTGAATGTATGACAAAGACTTCAGTCGGTGAGAAAGCAACTGCATAGCGATGGAGTTGATCATCTTGAACTTCATAGGCAAGTGAAATGTCGCCATGATGCTTTGCGATCTTGGCGCTCAGTTCTGCCGGGGTGAGAACCGCTAGATCGATCTCCCTCGAAAAGAGTGAAGGAGACGTTTCTTCTGCAACGGGGGCTCTCTCAACGGAAATTGGGGCCAGACGATCGTTAAGCGTTCTAAATTCCAATCTCTCAAATAACTCGCTGAGATGGGAGGGATCTACACCTGACCAGGAAAGGATTGTTGGATCGGCTTGAATATCTACAGAGTGGATGAGCTGAGTAAGTTCACGATTTCGTTTGATGCTCTCGATATTTTCACGAAGTGCTATACCAACCTTGCCGCCCACTTCATCGGCTTTCTCAAGAAGTTTGGCAAGTGAGCCATATTCGATGATCCACTTTGCGGCAGTCTTTTCTCCAACACCTGGAATCGATGGCAGGTTATCGCTGGGGTCTCCGCGCAGAGCGGCAAAATCAGGATACTGACTCGGTGTCATCATATATTTGTCGATCACAGCTTGCGGAGTCATTCTCGCGAGCTCACTGACCCCGCGCTTTGGGTAGAGAACTGTGATCGACTCGGTAACTAGTTGAAAACTATCCCGGTCGCCGGTGCAGATAAGAACCTCAAAACCCTCGCGCTCTGCACGAGTTGCAAGCGTTGCAATGATGTCATCTGCCTCAAAACCCTCAACCGAGAATTGCGTGATTCCAAATCCTTTCACCAAGTCGTGCAGATATGACATCTGTGACCGAAATTCATCGGGAGTCTTTGCACGGTTGGCTTTGTACTCCGGGAAGATTTCGGTACGAAAAGTTTGACGCGAGACATCGAATGCAACCGCTACATGTGTGGGCTTCTCATCTTTTAAGAGCGAAATCA
>JBJTKU010000131.1:0-3421 GCA_046096605.1 Candidatus Planktophila sp.
GTCATCGGTTAGACCATTGCGATCTTTAATCGCAGCGATCACACGGCCAAGATCGCGTGGCGGGATTAGCGACGGAGTTCCGCCGCCAAAGAAGATTGTCGGAACCGCATCCTTCGGTGCGAATTCCAGTTCTTTCAAGACTGCATCGATGTAATCGCCCGAGACAATTTCAAGGGTTGCCCCATCCTGTAATTCTGATGGGGTGTAGGTGTTGAAGTCACAGTAACCACAACGCTTAACACAGTATGGAATGTGGACGTAGAACGAAAGCATTAATCCTGCTTACGAGCAGCTTTGATCTTCTCGATATCGGCATCGGTTGCAAGGGCTGCCACGAATGCTTCTTGTGGAACTTCAACGCGTCCCACCATCTTCATGCGCTTCTTTCCCTCTTTCTGCTTCTCGAGAAGTTTGCGCTTACGCGAGATATCTCCACCGTAACACTTGGCAAGAACATCCTTGCGCATTGCACGAATCGATTCACGAGCAATAATGCGAGAGCCGATCGCAGCTTGAATAGGCACTTCGAACTGCTGACGCGGGATTAGCTCGCGCAACTTTCCAGTCATCATCACGCCGTAGGCATATGCCTTATCACGATGAACAATGGCGCTAAATGCGTCAACTGCCTCACCTTGAAGCAAGATATCGACCTTCACCAGTTGTCCTGGCTCGTCACCGATCTCTTCGTAATCAAGAGATGCATATCCCTTTGTACGACTCTTTAACTGATCAAAGAAGTCAAAGACAATTTCGGCGAGCGGCAAGGTGTAGCGAATTTCTACACGATCTTCTGAGATGTAATCCATACCTAGCATTGTGCCGCGGCGATCTTGGCAGAGCTCCATAATGGTTCCGATGTAATCGGAAGGGGCAAGAATTGTTGCCTTTACGATTGGCTCTTCCACTGTATTGATCTTGCCATCAGGAAATTCCGATGGATTTGTTACGACGAATTTCTTGCCGTCTTCAAGGGTGACGTGATAGACAACGTTTGGCGCTGTTGAAATTAGAGAGATCTTTGATTCGCGTTCAAGACGTTCGCGCACAATCTCCATATGCAATAGACCTAAGAAGCCGCAACGGAAGCCAAAACCGAGCGCTGCTGAGCTCTCTGGTTCATACACGAGCGCTGCATCATTGAGCTGTAACTTGTCGAGAGCATCGCGAAGCAATGGAAAATCTGCGCCATCTAGCGGGAAGAGACCGGCAAAGACCATTGGCTTTGGATCTTTATACCCGGCCAAAGCAGTCTTTGTTGGGTTTTGGAATGTTGTAATGGTGTCGCCGACTCGTGATTGGCGAACATCTTTCACGCCGGTAATTAAGTAGCCCACTTCACCGACTCCAAGACCTTTACTGGGTAGTGGTTCTGGTGAGATTACGCCAACTTCGAGAGCCTCGTGGCGAACACCGGTTGAGAACATTTGAATCTGCTCGCGTGGATTGAGGTGTCCATCGACAACACGAACATAGGTAACTACGCCGCGGTATGCGTCATAGACAGAGTCGAAGATAAGTGCGCGTGCTGGTGCATTGGCGTCACCAACAGGTGCTGGAATCTGCGCGATGATCTGATCGAGTAGCTCTGCAACACCTTCGCCAGTCTTGCCGGAAACGCGCAAACAATCTTCTGGCTTACACCCAATGAGGTTTGCAAGTTCTGCTGCAAATTTCTCTGGTTGGGCATTCGGTAGATCGATGTTGTTGAGAACAGGAATAATCGTGAGGTTGTTCTCCATTGCAAGGTAAAGGTTGGCAAGTGTCTGTGCTTCAATTCCCTGCGCGCAATAGACAAGAAGAATTGCGCCTTCACACGCAGCTAGCGAGCGCGAAACTTCGTAGGTAAAGTCAACGTGTCCTGGTGTATCGATCATATTCAGGATGTATTCCTGACCATCGATTCCGCTTCGCCAGGGAAGTCGGACAGCCTGTGACTTAATGGTGATGCCGCGTTCGCGTTCGATATCCATACGATCGAGATATTGCGCACGCATGTTGCGCGCTTCGACTACTTCGGTAATTCCCAGCATGCGATCGGCAAGAGTTGATTTACCGTGATCAATATGGGCGATGATGCAGAAAGTGCGAATCTGGGCAGGATTTGTTGCCGCAGGTTGAGGCGCCTTACTTATGGCAATTGCAGGCACGTTCGTGGCCCCTTGTTAGGAGTTACTTGTGAAATTAACGAGCGCCGGCTTTGGCAGCAGCCTTAGCCATTGATGACTTCTTGTTTGCAGCGTTGTTCTTGTGAAGAACACCCTTGGAGACTGCAACATCTAGAGCCTGTGACGCGTTACGGAGTTCAGTGGTGATCGCAGCAGAATCGCCAGCTTTGACTGCATCGCGGAAGCGACGGATGGCTGTCTTAATTGAAGAGAGGACAGACTTGTTACGAAGGCGCGCCTTCTCGTTTGTCTTTACTCGCTTGATCTGAGACTTGATATTTGCCACGTGGTGAACTCCGAATTGTCTTGGGTGATGACCTAGCCGGCGGGCTAAGTGCAGATGCGAAGGTTATCAGCCCACTCGTGCTCGCCTCAAATCGGGTGAAATCCCCGCCTAGCCAGCAGCTCGAACGGATGCGATTGTGGCAAGTGCCTTTTCGAGGGCGAAGATCGGGTCAGAGGCTGCTCCCTTGACCTGTGCATCTGCCAGAGCGATCGCTTGCACTGCTTGTGCAATGGAGCGAGGGCTCCAGCCAGTAAGTTGTCTGCGCGCCTTATCAATCTGCCACGGAGCCATTCCGAGTTCGCCTGCAAGATCGTAAGAACGGGCACCACGACTGACACCACTTACCTTTGCGAGAGAGCGAAGATTGGATGCGATTGCGCTAGTAATCATGACTGGATCTGTTCCGGTCTCAAGTGCGCTGCGTAAGGCAACAAGTGCCTCAGGAAGGTTTCCATCCAACGTTGCATCTGCAACATCAAAACCTGTTGTCTCAATGCGTCCTTGATGAAACTTATCGACCATCTCTTCATCGATAGTCTTGCCAACTTGTGCATCAAGACAGATCTGCGAAACAGCTGCTTGTAGCTCGCGCATATCGTTACCGAGTGCGCCGACCAAGGCTGCAATGGCGCTCGCAGTTGCCTTGCGTCCTGAATCAAGAAAGAGCGACTTTACGAAATCTTCTTTCTCGGACTCTTTCTTGAGTGGATCACAGGAGATTATCTCTGGCTTTGCCTTCTTAATCGCATCAAGTAAAGCTTTACCTTTTACTCCGCCCTTATGAAGAAAGATGACCGTTGTTAACTCATCTTGTTCTCCGAGGTAACCGGTGATCTCGTCGCGAGATTCTTCAGGCAGATCTTGCAAATCTTTAATAATGAGAGCTCTGCGTTCAGAAAATAGTGATAGGGCGAGTGCATCTGAGATATCGCCGAGGATTACATCGGCAGCGGATATGGTTGTAAAC
>JBJTKU010000132.1:0-2959 GCA_046096605.1 Candidatus Planktophila sp.
CATCACGCTTATTTATTTAGCGGTCCACGCGGTTGCGGAAAAACTTCTAGCGCTCGCATCATGGCGCGATCACTTAACTGTGAAAAGGGCCCAACACCAAATCCATGTGGTCAATGTCAATCATGTAAGGATCTAGTTGCAAACGGTCCGGGCTCACTTGATGTTATTGAATTAGATGCAGCAACACATGGTTTGGTAGATGATGCGCGCGATCTTCGCGATAAAGCATTCTTTGCACCAGTACAGAGCAAGTACAAGATTTACATTATTGACGAAGCACATCAGCTTGGACCAGGAGCGGCAAATGCTCTTCTTAAGTTGTAGAAGAACCGCCTCCACATGTCATCTTTATCTTTGCAACAACAGAGCCAGAGAAATTAATCTCAACAATTCGTTCGCGTACTCACCACTATCCATTCCGTTTAGTTCCGCCAGGAATTTTGGGTGAGCACCTAGAGAAGATCTGTTCACAAGAAGGCGTCAAAGTGGCCAAAGGAGTTATCCCTCTTGTTGTCCGTGCAAGTGGTGGCTCTGTTCGTGATGCTCTGAGCATTCTGGGACAGTTACTTGCTGGCGCTGGCCCTGATGGCGTTAGCTATGAAATTGCAATTCAATTACTCGGATTCACAGATGGTGCCTTGCTAGATGATGCAGTCGAAGCACTCGCCGCCCGCGATGGTGCAACGCTCTTCAAGACGGTAGATCGCGTCATTGAATCTGGACATGATCCACGTCGCTTTGCCAGTGATTTCCTTGAACGACTTCGCGATCTGATGATCGTTGATGCACTGGCTACAACGAGTGCTAATTCGATTCTGCGCGATATTCCAGAAGATCAGTTCGAGCGCATGGTTGCTCAGGCTAAGAACCTTGGTGCGGCAACACTTTCTCGCGCTGCAGATATTGCTGCAGAAGGACTTACTCAGATGCGTGGTGCGACTGCTCCTCGTTTGATTCTTGAACTTATCTGTGGACGCATGTTGCTTCCGATTGGCGATACTGGGGATTCAGGAATGCTGGCACGCCTAGAGCGCCTGGAGCGTGTTCAAGGAATGGCGACAGTTACACCTGCTGCTGCACCAGTAGCAACACCATCGATTGTTGAGAAAAAAGTAGAGGCCAAGGTTGAAGTAAAAGAAGTTGTGCAAGAAGTAAAGAAGGCAGCTGTTGCGCCAGTGGACTCTCTCGATGTCGCTGCTCTTCGCCGCATGTGGCCTGAAGTAATCGAGAATGTGAAGAAGCGGCGTCGCCTTACCTGGTCATTGCTAAGTGCACGTGCACAGAGCTGGGGCCTTGACGAAAATGCAATAACTATCGGAATTGCTAATGCAGGCGCACGCGATTCATTTATTCGCTCGGAATCTGATGAGATTTTGCGTCAAGCATTTATTGAAGTTACTGGGCTTGATCGTAAGATCGAAGCGATCGTTGATCCTTCAATCGATCCCAATAGCAACCCAGCTGCGCGCGCAGTTCGTACCGATGAAGCGCCAACAGATAAGACACTTCTAAGTGGCGCAGCACTTCTTGCTGCAGAGCTTGGCGCAACCGTGATCTCTGAGAAGAATAAATAAATATGACTTCTGGAATGTATGAAGGTGCGATTCAAGATTTAATCGATGCCCTTGGTCGCTTGCCGGGTATTGGACCAAAATCAGCCCAACGTATTGCCTTTCATATTCTGCAGAGCGAGAACGAGACAGCGCATGCACTCGTGGATGCAATTCGCACAGTAAAAGAGCGAGTGAAGTTCTGTGAGCAATGTGGCAATGTTTCTGAGGAAAGTGAATGTCGAATCTGTCGTGATCCACGACGTGATCCATCACAAATCTGTGTTGTTGAAGAGAGTAAAGATGTCATCGCAATCGAACGCACCAGCGAATTCCGCGGCAAGTATCACGTGATAGTCGGGGCAATCAGCCCAATCGATGGCATCGGTCCCGATCAACTTCGTATCCGTGAATTAATGACTCGACTTTCAGATTCACAGATCACCGAAGTCATTTTGGCCACAGATCCCAATCTGGAAGGTGAAGCCACAGCTACATACCTTGCTCGCTTGATTAAGCCGTTGGGCCTGTCCATCTCGCGTCTGGCTAGCGGATTGCCCGTGGGCGGAGATCTCGAATATGCAGATGAGGTAACGCTTGGACGCGCATTCGAAGGGCGGCGAAACGTCGAGGGATAACTTTCCCACATAGTAAGATGCTAACCGTCTCATAATATGAAATATCGGCAATTCGGGTAGCCCCCAAAGGCTTAGATAGTTCAGACTTACCCACATGGGACTCATTGTTCAGAAATACGGCGGATCCTCGGTGGCAGATGCCGAGGGAATGAAGCGCGTTGCCGCCCGCATCGTCGCCACCAAGAAGGCGGGCAACCAGGTCGTTGTCGTCGTGAGCGCAATGGGCGATACCACCGATGAATTGATCGATCTGGCCAATGCAGTCACACCAATCCCTCAGGGGCGCGAGCTCGACATGTTGCTCACAGCCGGCGAGCGAATCTCGATGGCACTTCTTGCAATGGCGATTAACAACCTTGGTTTTGAAGCTCGCTCATTTACTGGAAGCCAAGCTGGTGTGATTACCGATTCTGTTCACGGCAAAGCACGCATCATCGATGTGACACCAGGTCGCATCCAAGAAGCAATCGGTGAAGGTGCGATTGCAATTGTTGCCGGCTTCCAAGGAATTTCGCAAGATACAAAAGACATTACAACTTTAGGTCGCGGAGGATCGGATACAACAGCCGTTGCGCTCGCAGCAGCGCTTGAAGCAGATGTCTGTGAAATCTATACAGATGTTGATGGTGTCTTTAGCGCAGATCCTCGCGTTGTTCCTGCAGCTCGCAAGTTAAAGACTGTTACCTATGAAGAGATGCTCGAACTTGCAGCAGCCGGTGCGAAAGTTCTTCACTTGCGTTGCGTTGAGTATGCACGCCGTTATGACTTACC
>JBJTKU010000133.1:0-4175 GCA_046096605.1 Candidatus Planktophila sp.
TGTCGGTGCAGTCGGATTACTTGAAGCCATTCGCAGCGCAGATATTGATACCCGTTTCTACCAGGCATCAACATCAGAACTCTTTGGATCAACCCCACCACCACAGAGTGAAACGTCGGTCTTTAGACCACAGTCACCATACGCTGCAGCGAAGTTGATGGCTTATTGGTGCACAGTCAATTACCGTGATGGTTATGGCATGCATGCCACCAACGGCATTCTCTTTAATCACGAATCACCTCGTCGTGGTGAAACATTTGTGACGCGCAAAATTACTCGCGCAGTTGCTGCAATAAAGGCAGGAAAGCAGGACAAGCTCTTCCTTGGAAACCTTGATGCAGTACGCGACTGGGGATATGCCAAGGAATATGTTGAATCAATGTGGTTGATGCTCCAGCAAGATAAGCCAGATGATTATGTTGTTGCCACAGGTGTTGGAGCCACAGTAAAGGACTTCGCTGATGCTGCCTTTGCTCGTGCAGGACTTAATTGGCAAGACCATGTTGAGACGGATAAAAAGTACATCCGCCCAACAGAGGTTGATGCACTCATTGGTGATCCATCAAAGGCGCAAAAGGCGCTTGATTGGAAGGCCACAACTCACTGGAAAGAACTGGCAGAGTTGATGGTTGATGCCGATATTGCAGCAATCAAATAAGAGTTACTAGCGAAACTTCTGGAGGACTTGCTACGCGAATGCGGGCAAAGGGACTTGTTCCCATTCCTGCAGATACATGTAGATAGGGCTCATCACCAAACTTTGTAAGTCCACGTGCGCGCCAGTTTGGAAGATCGCAGTTTGTTGTTAAGGCGCGCGACCCACCAATCCATGGAAGACGTACCTGTCCACCATGTGTATGGCCAGCAAATATTGCATCGAGTCCGTCATCTGACATTCCTTGCAGAATTCTTAAATATGGAGCGTGTGTGACTCCGATAGAAATATTGCATTCACCTGGTGTACCAGCAACGAGTGAGTAATCATCAAATTCAAGATGGGCATCATCTGTGCCACGCGCTTCAATTGTGGTGCCATTAATTGTGATTGTTGTTCGATGGTGATTGAGGTTCTTCCATCCACGAGCTTGCAGACCAAGATCCAAGTCGGGCCACGGTAGATCTTCGCCATGGATTCTCTCGCCGTGATCTGGCAATAAATACTTCAGCGGATTTTTTGGTTTTGGTGCGTAGTAATCATTTGATCCAAAGACAAAGAGTCCTGGTGTATCGAGTAATGGATCAAGTGCATCGAGTACAACAGGGACTGCATCCATATGTGCCAAGAAGTCACCGGTGCTAATTACTAGGTCGGGCTTGAGATCTGCAAAAGATTTAATATCTGCAATTTCAGTCTTGCGGGCAGGGGTCAGATGCAGGTCTGAGAAATGCAGGACCCGTATTGGTGTATGACCTTTGGGCAGAATTGGGATCTGTGCCTGGCGAAGTACATAACTCATGATTACCGAAGGATAGTGGAGCATGAGAAGATAGCCCTATGAGTATCAAAGAGACATTACAAAAAGACCTTACCGAAGCAATTCGTGCAAGCGACAAGCTTGTATCAGGCACTATTCGTATGGTTTTGACTGCGATTACTAACGAAGAGGTATCAGGTAAAGAAGCTCGCGTACTTAACGATGCAGAGATCATCACCGTTCTCTCTCGTGAGGCGAAGAAGCGCCGCGAAGCAGCAGAGGAATTTGCAAAGGCTGGCCGCGACGATAAGGCGGCTGAGGAAAAGGCAGAAGGCGAGGTTATTGCTCGCTATCTTCCAGAACAACTATCAGAAGATGATGTGAAAAAACTTGTTACAGCAGCGATTGCTTCAACGGGTGCTGCAGGACCTGCCGATATGGGCAAGGTCATGGGTGCGCTTAAGCCTCAAGTTGCAGGAAAAGCAGATGGTGGAATGGTTTCTACATTGGTCAAATCAGCCTTAGCAGCCTTAGCAGGAGGTAATTAAATGAAGTTTGAATACGCAACCGTTCCATTGCTCTCACATGCAACAAAACACATTCTTGATACATGGGGTTCAGATGGATGGGAACTCGTTACAGTTATTCCAGCACCAGGTGGGGAACAACTTGTTGCTTATATGAAGCGTGAGGTTAAGTAGTGTCAGTAGATGTCCGCGCAAAACTTGCAGAAAAAGGGATCACACTTCCTGTAGCAACTAAGCCACTTGCAGCTTATGTTCCTGCAGTTCGTACGGGCAATATTGTCTTCACGGCAGGACAACTGCCAATGGTCGATGGCGCAATTGCAAAGACTGGAAAAGTTGGCGCAGATGTAAGCGTTGAAGAAGCCTACGAGTTAGCTAAAATCTGCGCGGTAAATGCACTAGCTGCTGTCGAACTTGTTGCACCAGTGGATTCAATTGTAAAAGTTGTACGTATCGTGTGTTACGTCAATGGCGTGCCAGGCTTTGTCAGTCAACCAGCGGTTGCAAATGGAACATCAGAGCTCTTCATGCATATCTGGGGCGAAGCAGGCATTGCAGCTCGCAGCGCACTTGGTGTTGCTGAATTGCCTTTGAACTCACCGGTTGAGGTCGAACTCACCGTCGAAGTTGCCTAGCGGGCGGTTACTTTCCGCGCTTACTCAAGCGATCTAGATCAGTAATCAATACTGCACGGCCATCAAGACGTAGCCATCCACGACCTGCAAAGTCGGCAAGTGCTTTATTAACGGTCTCGCGAGATGCTCCGACGAGTTGAGCTAGCTCCTCCTGCGTGAGATCGTGGTGAACAAAGAGGCCTTCAGGGCTCTCTTTACCAAAACGCTCACCGAGATCGAGCAAAGCTTTGGCAACGCGACCTGGAACATCTGAGAAAACGAGATCACCGACTGCTTCATTGGTACGGCGTAGTCGCTGAGCCAAACGGGCTAGAAGTTGTAGAGACACATCTGGGTTTTCACGAAGCCATGGAATTAATTTTGCATGACTTAGCGAGAGCAACTTCGAGTCGGTAACAGCAGTTGCCGTTGATGTGCGTGGGCCTGGGTCAAATAGTGAGAGTTCGCCGAACATTTCACCTGGACCTAGAATCGAAAGAAGGTTCTCGCGACCGTCTCCGCTAGAGGTTCCAAGTTTGAGTTTGCCCTCGACAATGACATAGACATGCTCGCCGCTATCGCCTTCTTTAAAGAGAATTCCGCCCTTGCCGATCTTTACTGAATCCATAGATGAACGCAGTGAGGCGGCAGCAGAATCGTCGAGAGCTGTAAAGAGTGGGGCTCCACGGACAACTTCATCTTCAATGGTCACACGGGTAGTTTACTCGCATGAGCGCAGATCGCGAAACCCGAAGAGATGCCCGGGCCATCTATCGAGTTCTCACGAAGACCTACCCAGAAATTCACTGCGAGCTCGATTTCCAGAACCCACTCCAATTAGTTATTGCCACGGTTCTTTCAGCCCAGTGCACAGATAAGCGGGTTAATGCTGTGACTCCCACACTCTTCAAGAGATATAAGAATGTAAGAGCATATGTAAAAGCGCCAATAGAAGATATAGAAGAAATTATTTTTTCACTCGGCTTTCATCGCGTGAAAGCCGAACACATTAAGGGTCTTTGTAAGAAAATTCTGGAAGAGTTTGGTGGCGAAGTTCCTGGAACTCTAGAAGAACTCATCACACTTCCCGGTGTAGGCCGCAAGACAGCCAATGTTGTACTAGGGCACGCATTTGATATTCCAGGAATTACCGTCGATACACATTTTGGTCGGCTCTCACGCCGATTTGGATGGAGCACTTCGCAAGACCCCGTCAAAGTAGAACATGAGGTGGGTGAACTCATTCCACAAGCGGAATGGACTAATCTCTCACAAAGAATGATTTGGCATGGTCGGCGGGTGTGTCACTCGCGTAAACCTGCTTGCGGTGCATGCACAGTTGCCAAGTTATGTCCCTCTGTTGGGATCGGCGAGATGGATCCAGAGAAGGCAGCGCTACTTGTGAAGACAGATGAGGATTTTCGATGAAGAAAATCGTTCTGGTTGTCTTGCTCTTATTGGTTGTCGGTTGTGGCAAAGACACTTCTGCCTTACCGGGAAACGGCGTAGTCACTGACTGCAGTTCAATTCAGAGCGTCGAAACCAATAACAAGAGCTCTGAAGTGAGCTGCCTTGATGGTAATTCGACCTTTGATCTCAGTAAGATCAAAGGACCAGTG
>JBJTKU010000134.1:0-3843 GCA_046096605.1 Candidatus Planktophila sp.
ACTGTGATGGGGATGATGATGATGGTGGTGATGATGTTGGTTATGATGATTATGATGAAATTCGCCGCCGCCGACCACGACGGCGGGGTGCCGCCGCAGCGGCCGCCGCTGCAATTTTGATGGTAATGATGATGATGATGATGATGGTTATGGCGACGATGATGATAATCGTGGTGTTGATTTCCCAATCCTACGCGAAAAGCCACTCGAAGGGCAAACACATGTTGGGTTGTCGGCGCATGGACACCATGAGGTTTTGTTTGTTTTGTGTCAAGGTATGTTTTATCTGCATCAATCATTATCATAGAAGGCAGACTGGACCTTCAACCACAGGTGGTGTTGCCAAGCAGATTTGTTCCCTTCGGTATACTTTACTTCTACTTCACATTTACTTCACTCGTACCTCATGCCTCACCTTGACCTCACTCCTACCTCATGTTGACCCCACCTCCCACTCGCCACCACCTCACGTCTCTTCTCTCCATTGCACCTCTATCTCATTCTAATCGCACCTCTACATCGCCCCGCTTCTCTTGGGCCACACCCGGCGAGGTAGAGGCGAGGTCGAGGCGAGGTAGAGGCGAGGTAGCGGCGCGGATGATGTGAGGTGGATGCGATGTAGCGGCGAAGTAGAGGTGAGGTGGAGGCGAGGTGGAGGTGAGGTGGAGGTGAGGTGGGGTTGCGGTAGAGGTGAGGTAGAGGTGAAGTAGATTTGAGAACAAATAAGAGGTAGTAGTGAGGTAGAGGTGATGTCGAAATTGGGTAGAAGTGAGGTAGAGGTGAGGTAGAGGCGAGGTAGAAGTGAAGCAGAGGTGAGGTAGAGGTAAGGTAGAGGTGAGGTGGAGGTAAGGTGGAGGTGAGGTGGAGGTGTGGTAGAGGTGAGAATGAGGCCAGGGATAAGTGAGGCAGAGGTGATGTAGAGGTGATGTAGAGGTGAAGTAGAGGTGGTGTAGAGGTGAGATAGAAGTGAAGTAGAAGTGCAGTAGAGGTGAGGTAAAGGTGGCGTAGAAGTGGAGTAGATGTGAAGTAGAAGTCAAGTTGAAGTGAAATAGAAGTAAGGTGGAGGTGAAGTAGATGTGCCAGCAAAGTGAGGTAGCCGTGAGGTGAGGTAGAGGTGAGGTAGAAGTGAAGTACCGGTGATGTAGAGGTGAAATGCAACTGTTGTAGATATGCAGTACAGATGATGGGAAGGTGAAGTAGAAGTCAGGCCGCTGTGTGCCTCGCCACCACCTCGCCCATGCTTCACATCTACCTGGCCCTACCTCACTAAATACTTCTACCGCGCCACTACCTCGCCTCCCGCGGTGCGGCTGGGGTCAGGTAGGGGGAGGTGCGCGTGCAGTAAGTGTGAAGCTGGAGGAGGCTGCTAGCTGCTGGCTGCTGGCTCCTGCCTGCGCCTGCCTGCTGCTGCGGCCTGCTGCCTCCCTTGCTGCTGCCTGCTGCCGGCCCCCTCTGCGAGCTGCTCGTGCTGCTGCTCCACTGCCAGCAACACCATGAGGCGGACAAGCCAGCGCCCAGGCATGGGCAACGCAACAGGGCGGACCAGCCAACGCCCATGCAACCAGAAATACATGATAATCCTGAATCACTGATGCAAACAAGAAAACTGATGCAACCACTATGACCGTGGCCGTACATCTTTTGCACACCTAGACCTCGCCCCTACCTCACCTATACATCACCTCTACCTCGCCTGTACCGCGAATCTACTGCGCCTCTACTGCGCCTGTACCGCGCCTCTACCGCGCCTCTACCGCGCCTCTACCGCGCCTCGACCGCGGCTCTACCGCGCCCCTACCGCGCCTCTACCGCGCCTCTACCGCGCCTCTACCGCGCCTCTACCTCACTTCTACCCCATCTCGACCTCACCTCTACCTCACTACTACCTCTGCTTTATTCTCAATTCTACTTCACCTCTACCTCACCTCTACCGCAACCCCACCTCACCTCTACCTCGCCGGGTGAGGTCGAGGTGAATCGGGGCGAGGTAGAGGTGCGGTTGAGTAGAGGCGAGGTTGTTGGAAATAATCATTCACTCTATCCCCACATGACTGACTTCATGTTACATGCGTGGCTTCGTTGTTTGGCTCGAGCGCAAGCATGATCAAAAGTTACATGCACGCGCAGAACACTTCACCATTCATCGTATGAAGCCATGGACCAGTCTTAACATGGTAGCGGAGCTGGAGAGACCAGTCTTAACATGGTAGCGAAGCTGGAGACTTCAGTCTTAACATGGTAGCGGCAGTAGTTGAGATCCACGATTCAGAAAACGATATGGTTGCAGTTGATGCTACAGTCAACGGATGGGGCACAACAGTTGCCCCGCCAGCCGCATCAAGCGGATCATTCCACTTCACACTGCCGAAAGAGCTCGACGGTAATAAATACAGCGCGAAGAGTTCAGCTTCAAGCTGAAAAGCGTATATTGCGCTCGTGGATCCAGGCTTTGAAACAAGCCTTCAGTCAATATACTCATATCCTGAGAGAGAGATGAGATAAACCGACTTCAGTGATGAGTTCGGTGGTGAACAGACAAAGCTTAAGACAAAAAAAAGAACAACTTCAGTGGACTTTTGGTATCTTTGCGCACAGATACATCAACAAACGGACTTGAGTCATGGAGGAAACTCTACAATCGACATGACAGTCCTTCAAAGGCACGCACTTCTTCGTAGCCTCACAGTAATTAGGGAACCTACAATGGATAAAGGACGCTTCAATGATACTTTAGTTGATTGGGCAGATGCTATTTCAAAGTACGAGCAAGAAACGACATTAAAGTTGAGTGATGACGTCAAGATTGCGGTCTTGATGAGCAAGACGAAAGGACAGTTTGCAAGAGCACCTTCGATTGACCGCAGCTTCACTGATTGACTAATCAGCAGTGAGAGAGGTAGTGGCAGACTATCTCGATCGAGCCAAAAGCAGATCTTCACGAAAGAACTCGGTGCCATAGACAATGGCAAGCTTGGACAAGGAACATGAAAAGGAAAGACACAAGGAGAAGGCAAAGGAAAGACAACCGGAACAGGACAAGGACAAGACAAGTAAATAAATGAACTCGCATGTTTAAATTGCGGAGGTCACGGACACATGGCTTCACAGTGTCATGCACAGAGTACACAAGGAAACGAAGAGGACAAGCAACAGCTTAAATTACGGATTCCAGTTGGAAACACCAGCAAAGGAAAGAGCAAAGGCAAAGGGAAGTTCAAAGGTGAAACAGAAGACTTCAAAGGAAGTCATGAGGTGTCAAAACGGTATCATCAAGGCAAAGGAAAAAGGCAGACCCAAAGGACAATACAAAGGATACCATGAAGATTCAGGAGGCGAACAGAATTTTTTTAAGAGTCAGAGAAAGTGGTTTCACTTCATATATGTCCACGGTGGTTTGAAGAAGACTTCCCCACCTACAACTGGACACTTTATTCAAGCACCGTTGGAGCGGGTGGCACTCCGATTCCAGTGCACGGTGTTCGCACGATCTACTTCAAGTTGCTGCCACACAGAGACGACGCAGTCGGAATTACTTTCATTTTATGCGACGCTCAAGAACCAATTGTGTCATGCAGTCAGATGATGAAAAGAGGACATGCACCTTCAATGTCGAGCAGTAATATGCAGATCCATATTGACCCCAACTTCAAAACAAAAACATAGCAAGAAAGTCATCATGCCTACATCAGGCCGGTCAGCTTCATTTGGGACATGGAGGACTGTCGCTCAATCTCTGTCTTACAGTAGCAAGCCTCACCACTTCAGATGAGTGCACCCAGCTACTCAGGCACAACGACGAAACGTGTTTCAGGAGGAAACACTGACTATTGGGAATGTTTCAGG
>JBJTKU010000135.1:0-6608 GCA_046096605.1 Candidatus Planktophila sp.
CCATATTCCTCTCTTCCTATCAACAACTTATTTCCCTGCAGGTCGCTTTGATCCAACGAAGATCGTGCTGCGGGCAAATCAGCTCGGCGCATCTGGAGTTGCCATCGAAAAAGCTTTAGGTGGCAAAGGAATCCGAGTTGAGATGGCAGATCAGGACACCGTTGTATTCCTGGCAACCCTGGCCGATACCCGTGCAGATTTTGATCTCCTTGCAGATGCCGTCATTGAGATTGCACAGAAACTTCAAGGCGATCTACGCCCAAGTGCAACCGCCTTGAGCTGGTCTGTAGTTCCGACAGTTGGAATCTCAATGCGCGAAGCCTACTTTGCAACAACCGAAATGGTTGCAAGCTCCGACGCAGTTGGGCGTATCAGTGCAGATTTAATTGCACCATATCCGCCAGGAGTTGCAGTGATCGCACCAGGTGAAATCTTGACTGAATCAATCGTTGCAGGGCTTAAAACTTCGCAAGAAGCAGGCGTTCGAATTGCCTATGCAACAGATCCCACTTTACAGCGCTATCGCGTAGTTAAGAGATAACTACTTGGTTCGGTGAACTTTATGGTTTGCCGCTTGCGCAACAGGGCGAATCACCATTGAATCAATATTGAAATGCGTGGGTAGACAGACGCTCCACCTAATTGCTTCGGCAACATCTTCGGCAGTAAGTGGTGCATCAACGCCTTCGTAAACTTTGGCGGCACGCTCTGCATCGCCAAATCGAATTTTTGCAAACTCTTCGGTTTTAACCATTCCTGGTGCAATCTCTGTGACACGAATCGGAAGTCCATTGAGTTCAAGACGGAGCGTGCGAGCAAGAGAAGTTTCAGCATGCTTTGCTGCTACATAACTTCCGCCGTTTTCATACGCAACATGTCCTGCAGTAGAAGAGATAATTACGATGTGACCTGCTCCGCTTGACAGTAATTGTGGTGTAAATGCTTTAACCATGCGCACTGTTCCAACGACATTGAGATCGTAAGTCTTGCTCCAGATTTCCGGATCTGAATCCAGAACTGTAGCTGCGTCGAATGCTCCACCTGCACAGTTGATTAGAACAGAAATTGTGAGATCTTTAAGATCTACAAGTAGCTGATCTACGCTAGCTTGATTGGTGATATCCAACGCGTGGGCGGTAATCGCAGAGTTTTCAGCAGCAAGTGCCTCCAAGCGATCCATGCGACGAGCACAAGCTATTACCTCATAACCACTTGCCGCTAGAGCGCGAACAGTTGCTGCGCCAATTCCACTACTGGCTCCGGTGACGACTGCGCATTTTCTTGCTGGCATTTGCCAAGAGTAGATGAAGAAGTATGCCTATGGCGATTCCCCAGATGAGATCTATAGCGATGGTAGCCAGGGCGGTGATAATCAAGGTGGCACTTTCTGCTTTTGTTGTCCGAAGTGACTCGCGTATTGAGGCAGGATTGAGAATCCGGTAACTGGTCCCAAGTAAGACTCCGGCTATCGCCGCCTTGGGTATTGATTCGACGAGTGGAGCTGCCACAAAAGCGATAAAAAGTAGTACGAGCGCGTGAAAAATCGCAGCCAGTCGACTCTGCGCATGAGATCTCACATTGACACTGGTTCTGGCAATTGCGCCGGTTGCGGGCATTCCACCAAAGATGCTTGCAAATCCTGTTGCAAGACCTTGCCCAAAGAGTTCACGATTCGGATCAAACTTTTCTTCGGATTTTGCGTGAGCCAAACCATCTGCAACTCGGGCTGCAAGTAATGACTCAATCGCAATTAGCAGGGCGATCCAGAGTGCTGGGATTAAAAGGTCTTTCAGGGAGAAAATGCCTAGAACTGGTGCTGTCCAACTTCCAACACTGCGTGGGATATCTCCAATGAGTTCAGTATTAATTGAAAATAACTTCACACTTAGGCTTGCGATTAATAACGCGACGAAGCTGGCAGGAATATGTGCCTTGATTCCAACGCGCGTGGCAAAGTGCGGGTAGCCGAATTTTACAACGAGAGTCAAAGCCACGATTAACACTGTTGGAAGCGCAATCTCTCCAGAGAGCGCATTTGAAATTGTTCGGTAAGCAACCTGCAGAGTTTTATCTCCATTCGGCTTTGCAACTCCAAGTGCAAGAGGTAACTGCTGAAGCGCAATAATCACCGCAATACCGACTGTAAACCCCTCTACAACAGCCCAAGGAACACGATTGATCACAGGGCCAAATTTCAGAATCGCCATTACAAGGACTAGAACTGCAGACATGACTCCTAAGATCGGTAGTGCCATCACACCGTAGTTGTGCACGACGGGGATTAAGACAACGGTCATCGCCCCTGTTGGTCCACTGACTTGAAAGCGCGAGCCTCCAAAGAGTGCTGCAATGAATCCAGCGATAATTGCAGTTGTTAGCCCTGCTTTTGCTGAAACATCTGAGGTAATTCCAAATCCAAGTGCCAACGGAAGCGCGACGATCGCAACGGTGATGCCTGCAATTAAATCCTTGAAGATCGCTGATTTTGAACGTGAAAAGTCATCTGCACGTGGAAGAAAGCGCAGAATATTCATCTCAGGCCAATATCGTCACATTAAGTAAAGTAATAATTCCCAGCACTGCAAAGACGGCTGCCGCTATCCCGTGGACGAGCTTCATGGAGACCTTTTGCGCAAACTTTGTGCCGATAAAGACTGCAGGAACATCGGCAATCATCATTCCTAAGGTCGTACCAATGACAACCAACAAGATGCTTGAATAGTGAGCAGCTAATGCAACTGTTGCAATCTGAGTCTTATCCCCCATCTCGGCTAAGAAGAAGGTGATTGTTGTTGCGCCGAAGACGCCAAATCTCCCCGCAATTGATGTTTCATCCTCTTCGATCTTGTCTGGAATCAATATCCAGATAGCCATAGCGATAAATGAAATACCAAGAATCCATCCGAGGGCTGTCGGTGTGAGAAGCGTCGTGATCCAGGCACCCAGTGCACCGGCAAAGCCGTGGTTAACAATCGTTGCAACAAGAATTCCAAGGATGATTGGAAGAGGTTTCTTAAATCGAGCGGCAAGTAAGAATGCAAGAAGTTGTGTCTTATCTCCCATCTCAGCCAGTGCAACTACGCCTGTTGAGAGAAGAATGGTGGTGAACATGAGTTACACCTTAGATCTTGAACCAGACCGTAGTTCCTGCCTCTAGTGTGAAATTTGAGACAGGTGCTGAGGAATGAAGAATCTCTTTCGCTTCAAATTTATGTCCATGGCCACGGAAGTTGATCATGCAGTTCCAGCCACCTGGGCGAGAGAAGTGAAGCACTTCCCTATTCTTGGTCTCATGCCACATTAGTAGCTCTTCACCTTGCAGTTTTTTTCGTAGCGCCAGCGCTTTGCGATAAATCTCAAGAGGAGAACCAGCTACGCCATCTTGTGCTGCAACATTTACTTCTGCAAACCAAGTAGGTTGTGGCAGATGTGACCCACCGTTACCAAAGCCGTAAGAAGTGCCCGTGGAACTCCATGGCAATGGAACGCGACAACCATCTCGCCCCTTTTCCGTGTAGCCATTGCCAACGTAAGCAGGATCCTGAATTTGATCATGAGGAATGTCTGTTACTTCGTGGAGACCAAGCTCTTCGCCCTGATACATATATGTACACCCAGGTAGCGCCAAAATAAACATAGTGGCAGCAAGTGCTGCGCGGGTGCCTGCTTCACGATCGAGTGGATGAGTTGTTCCATCTGCGAGTAACCATTTCTTCTCGTCAACTATAGGATGTAATCCGTAGCGAGTGGCATGGCGAATCTTGTCGTGATTTGAAAGCACCCAAGTTGATGATGAATGGTTCTTATCTGCGATTTCCAGCGATTTCTTCACGGTCTCGCGATAGTCAGATGGATCAAATTTAGCATCGAGAAATGCGAAGTTAAATGCCTGGCCCAATGTTTTTTCACTTGCATATAAAGGCATTCGTTCGATCGGAACATTTGCCTCAGCAACTGCAACACGAGGTGGGTCATACTCATTAAAAACTTTGCGCCATTCTTCGTACACTTCAAAAAGTTCGGTGCGGTCAAAGAGAACCCCTTTGCCATCTAGCCGGGGGTTTTCATATCCCAGGGTTGGTTGGCTACGAAGTGGTTCTGATAAATCTTTCTTCATCGCGTGTGCTACGTCTACGCGGAAACCATCGACGCCGCGATCTGCCCAGAAACGAAGTGTTTTTATAAAATCAGCTTCAACTTCAGGGTTATCCCAGTTGAGGTCTGGTTGTTCTGGAGCAAAGAGGTGGCAGTACCACTGACCTGGCTTGCCATCTTTTTCGACAATACGAGTCCATGCAGATGGCGCAAAGTGTGAAGGCCAATCAGATGGTGGAAGTTCTCCATTCTTTCCTTTGCCATCGCGGAAGATGTAGCGCGCACGTTCGGCAGAACCTGGCTCTGAATTCAGGGCATCGATAAACCACTGATGACGGTTAGAAGAGTGGTTAGGAACAATATCTACAAAAACTCGAATTCCTGCTTCGTGGAGCGCAGCGAGCATCTCATCAAAATCTTCCAAAGTCCCAAGTTTAGGATCGACATTTCGATAATCATCGACATCGTAGCCACCATCGGCAAGAGCCGATGGATAGAACGGGCTAAGCCATACAGCATCGAGTGAGAGTGACTTGAGATAAGGAACCTGAGAGGTGATGCCTTGTAGATCGCCAATACCGTCGCCGTTAGAGTCTTTAAAACTGCGAGGGTAGATCTGATATATGGCAGCCTGACGCCACCAGTTCGCATCTTTTGACAAGCTCATCGAAAAATAACCCCCAAGAAATTCCCCTAATCCTATCTCTCTTTGAGCTCCAAGAGTTTGATTGCAGCAACCGCGCTGTCATAACCTTTATCTTCCCTACTGCCAGTTCGACCACTGCGAGCAATAGCCTGATCTAGTGTGTTGCACATCAAAATTCCAAATCCAATGGGTGCGCTAAATTTTAGAGAGACATCCATGATTCCTTGCGTCACACCCTGGCAAACATAATCAAAGTGCGGTGTCTGACCTTCTAATACAAGGCCTACAGCAACAACTGCATCAAATCCTTTCTCAAAGGCTATCTGGGCCGCCAGCGGAAGTTCGAAGGATCCAGGAACATAAGAGACAGTAACATCTGTAATCGCAGCTGCTGCGAGAGCTTTCTGCGCACCAGAAATGAGATCGTTACAGATATCTAGGTGCCAACTCGAAGAAATGATCGCCACCCGTGCCTGAGGTAATTGAGGAAGTGCCATTACTGGAGCATTGCCTGACATTTTATTCTCCTGATTTTCTGTGACCGAGTTTGACTGACTTTGTTTCGAGATAATTTTGATTAAAAGGATTGGCTTTAATTGGTAAAGATAAAACCTCGACTTTGATGCCAGCATCAGTGAGTGCTGAAATTTTCTCTGGATTGTTCGTCATCAAGACAACATCATCAATTTTAAGGTTTGAAAGAATCTCTACGACATCGTTCCATTCTCTTGCATCGACCTGGTGGCCAAGTGCAATATTAGCTTCGACCGTATCCATGCCCTGATCCTGAAGTTGGTAAGCCTTAATCTTTTCAGCCAGACCAATTCCGCGTCCTTCATGGTTTCGCAGATAGATGATGTAACCCGATCCCTTGTGAATAATCGTTTGCATAGCCAGCTGTAACTGATCACCACAATCACAGCGTTGCGAACCAAGGACATCTCCTGTAAAGCATTCTGAATGAATGCGTAGATGCGTCGGTTGTGACTTCTGTTCAGGATTAAATGCCATAACAACATGATCGCGCTGGCGTAGTGCTGGATATGTAGCGATTTTCCACATCTGTCCATCAATCGGCAGGTTTGCCCATTCGAGTTTTGGGTGTAGATAAGAATCAAGAAGATGGTGTTGAGCGTAATACTCGACGAGATCTGCGATAGCAACAATTGGAATGTCATAATCGGAAGCAAAAGCGTGAAGGCTCTCACCGCGAGCCATAGACCCATCCTTGGCCACAATTTCCGATAGCAGCGCATGCTCTGAGGTTTTGCTTAACTGCGAGAGAGCAATACCTGCTTCTGTATGGCCTCGGCGCCCGTTTAACACTCTTTCATGTGCAACTAGTGGATACACATGACCTGGGCGAATGAAGTCACGGGCTTTTGCCCCTGGATTAGCCAGGGCATTAATTGTTCTTGCGCGCTCAGTTGCGCTGACTCCAGTTGTAACTCCAGGAGCGTAATCAACTGCTACGGTAAATGCAGTTCGTCTCTCATCTTCATTATTTTCAACCATAAGAGGTAAGTTCAATTCACGTGCGCGAGATTTTGTGATCGCGACACAGAGAATTCCTGTGGTGTTAGAGACCATAAAAGCCACCTTTTCGGGTGTTGCCTTCGAGGCAAGTAAAATAAGATCGCCCTCATTCTCTCTATCTAAATCATCGACAACGATGAGAAATTCACCGTTCTTATAGCGTTCGAGAGCTTGTGGAATCGAAATCTGCCCCATGCTCATCGCTTTCCCATCAATCGCTCGACATACTTTGCTAGGACATCTACTTCAATGTTGAGTACGTCTCCAACCTTCTTGATTGACAGGTTTGTCTTTTCTAGGGTTGCTGGAATTAACCAGACTGTTACATGAT
>JBJTKU010000136.1:0-11060 GCA_046096605.1 Candidatus Planktophila sp.
CTCCCATCCAGTCATACTTTGGCCACGCTACAGTTGCATCGAAATCTAGGCCCACAATGGATGCTCCACCATTAAATGTCGGGCGGCAGGCCATCGTGAGTGATTTCAATGAATAAGCAGAGACCTGCACTGCTGTTGCGACATCTTCCCATTGCGTGTTAAGAAAATTACCACCAAGTGCTGCCTCGGGAGCAAATCCAATCGAATGCACAACGCCATCTAAATGTGGAACATGTTCCTTGATTTTTGTTGATAATTCATCGAGATGGGTCTGATTGGTCACATCCAGTTCAATGATGGGAGCCGACTGCGGAAGTCGACCTGCAATGCGTGTTGTGAGACTGAGCGCGCGACCAAATCCTGTGAGGACCACTGTCGCACCTTGCTCTTGCGCAATCTTGGCAATGTGAAATGCAATTGATCCATCGGTGAGAACACCGGTAACCAAGATATTTTTACCTTGAAGAATTCCCATGATTAATGCCCCATTCCTAAACCGCCATCTACTGGAATAATTGCGCCGGTTATATAACCGGCCCGAGGGGATGCAATAAATGCAACTACGTCGGCAATCTCTTCTGGCATGCAGAATCGTCCGAGCGGAACTTGTGCTGCAATGTCGTTACGTCGCTTTTCATCTAAATTAGCTGTCATATCCGTCTCGACAAATCCCGGTGCAATCACATTTGCAGTAATTGAGCGTGATCCTAGTTCACGTGAAAACGAACGAGCCATTCCGACAAGACCTGCTTTGCTTGCCGAGTAATTAACCTGACCTGCAGCCCCTACTCCACCGACAACTGAACCAATAAAAATGAGGCGTCCGCGCTTGAGTTTAAGTAAACCTTTGGTGGCGCGTTTGGCTACACGAAAGGCACCAGTGAGATTTGCGTCGATGACCGATGTGAAATCTTCTTCATTCATTCGCATCACTAAGGTGTCTTTTGTGATACCCGCATTTGCCACAATGACTTCTGGTATTCCCCACTGTTCTTCAATTGTGGTAAACGCCTCATCCACCGAGCTTTCGGAGGTGACATCCATCTTTACCGCTTTGAAGCCGGCTGGAGCGCTACCACTGCGATATGTCACCACAACATCCATCCCCGAAGACTGCAGGGCGGTGGCAATAGCCAAACCAATTCCGCGATTTCCACCGGTGACAAGTGCGATCTGACTCATGTGTCCAAACTTACCTTGCTACCTATGCGTAACTTGCATTTGGAGTCGCCCACAAGGCAAGGGCCACATACTCTTATCGCATGGGATCGGATTCAGGCAGAGAGCAAGGTGAGATCTATGACATCACCAGCGCGCCTCAATCACTGACCAAAGATCTCTCTGGCCGCCAGAGGCGCTATTTCATTTCAATGATGATTAGAACTCTCTGCTTTATTCTCACCGTCATTCTGCCTAGCCCTTTTCGCTGGTTTGCTTTGGCTGGGGCTGTGACCCTTCCCTATATCGCTGTTGTGATTGCAAATGCTGGACGAGAAACAATTACTCCTGGTGCAGCCCTCCTGGCTAAGAAGCCCCGCTCCCTTTCTTAACTACACTTCGAACTGTGAAGAGTTCCGGTGAGAAGCACGCATACTTCAAAAGCTTCGTTGCACTCGCCTTAGTCATCGGTTGTCTCTGGGCTTCACAGTGGCAGTTCCATCGCGGGGAAGATCGTAAAGCGCGAAATGCCACGATTGAAAAACACATCACTATCCCCGAAGTTGAATTATCAACACTTACTGCAAATGTTTCCGAGAGCGAATGGCGCTTGGTAAGAACAGACGGCACCTTCGATCCTGATAACCAGATTCTTCTACGCAATAGATATTTTGAAGGAAAGTATGGTTACGCGGTCCTCACTCGCTTTACGACAAATTTTGGCGATAGCATCTGGGTGGATCGCGGTTGGGTCGCCGCCGGTGCATCTGCCACCGTTGCTCCAAAGACTCCCGAAGTACCAGAAGGGAAAGTCTCTATTTCTGGTCGAATACGTTTAGATACTTCTCTCCCATCGGGATCCTTCTTCGCACTGCCTGTTAATGGAGAAGAAGGGCTCATCAGTAAACTCAATGCCCAATCTGGGCTCGATACAGAAAATTACTATCTTGATCTCATTTCAGGATCTGATCCACTCTTGACGCCAGCTGCGCCAAGTGAAATTCCATCGCTCAGCGATGGCCCCCACCTTGCCTATGCGGTGCAATGGATTCTCTTTGCAGGATTAGTAATATATGGACGTTATCTGATTCGAAAGAATGATCTAGTTAGCGGTGAGGTCTTGTCGAGCGAAGAGCTCTGAATACAGTCCTCCCTGATTAATCAGATCCTCGTGGCGACCGCGCTCTGCAACAATTCCATCGTTGATCACCAGAATTTGATCAGCTTCCATCACAGTACTCAAACGATGAGCAATAACAATACTTGTGCGCCCTTTGAGCGCCACTTTTAACGCCTCTTGGACAAGTGCTTCATTCTCGGAATCTAAGTGGGCAGTTGCTTCATCGAGAATCACAACTGCGGGTGACTTCAAAAGCAGGCGCGCGATCGCAAGTCGTTGCTTCTCTCCTCCGCTGAGGCGATGGCCACGCTCTCCCACCATAGTCTCCAAACCTTGAGGAAGCGTGCTTATTAGGTTCCAAATCTGTGCAGCTCTACATGCAGCCTCCATCTGCGCAACAGTTGCATCCTCCTTTGCGTAACGAAGGTTTTCGGCGATGGTTTCATGGAAGAGATGCGCATCTTGCATCACAACACCAATGCAATCTCGCAAGCTTTCAAGTTCAATATCTCGAATATCGTGGCCATCAATTTCAATAGAACCACCGGTAACATCGTAGAGACGCGGAATAAGTGCGCCAATGGTTGTCTTGCCGGCACCTGATGGACCAACCAACGCGGTCAGGGTTCCAGGTTCTGCGATAAATGAGATGCCCTTGAGAATCTCACCCGATACAACAGTCTCAGGCTTTGCTGCAGATTCCAATGAAGCAAGGGAAATCTCATCTGCCTTCGGATATCTAAATGAGACATCTTTAAATTCAACTCGTGGCATGTAACTTTTCAGAGGTAGCGCGCCGTTCTTGCTAGAAACCATAGGTGCAAGATCCAAGACTTCGAAAACTCGCTCAAATGAGACTAATGCAGTCATCACATCGATGCGAATATTTGAAAGTGCAGTAAGAGGACCGTAGAGACGAGCAAGAAGGGCTGTTACGGCGATCAAGGTTCCCACTGTGATTGATCCATTGATTGCAAGATGACCACCTACCCCGTAGGCAAGAGCTGTTGCGATCGCTGCCACGCTGGTGAGTGAGATAAAAAAGAGTCGATTAAGGAGGGCGAGTTGAATACCAATATCTGCAACTTTTCGCGCTCGGGAACGGAAGAATTCCTTCTCATGCGAATGTTTTCCATAAAGAGCCACTAGCAGTGCGCCTGAGACATTAAATCGCTCAGTCATAGTGCTCGACATCTGTGCATTGAGTTCAAATGACTCACGAGTGAGAGCTTGGATCTTCTTGCCAACCCATTTAGTTGGAAGCAGAAAGAGGGGTAAGAGCGCTAGCGAAAAGAGGGTGATCTGCCACGAGAGAAAGAGCATGGTGATGGTGACAAGAAGCAGGCTAATGACGTTGCTAACGATGCCAGACAGTGTTGCGGTAAATGCTTGCTGGGCTCCCATGACATCCGAGTTGATGCGTGAGATTAAGGCACCTGTCTGTGTGCGAGTAAAGAATGCGATGGACTGTCTTTGAACGTGTGCGAATACTTCCGAACGAAGATCATAGATAAGACCCTCACCAATGCGCGCAGAGAACCAACGACCAATGATGTTCATAATGGCATCAACCAGAGCTAACCCTCCGACAAGAAGTGCCAGAGTAGTTACAAGTTGGGCATTCTTTGGGATAACTCCTTCATCGATTAGTTTGCGCAGAAGTAATGGCGTGGAGACGATGAGAAAGGCATCGACAACAACGGTAGCTAGGAAGAAAGCGAGATAGGTTCGATAGGGCTTGGCGTATCCAAGGATTCGCTTGACCGTGCCGGGTTTAAGCTTCTGTTCTTTTACCGATGGATCTGCAGTAATTGACCGAAAGGTCATCCACATCGCATGTTGAGACATGGATTAAACAGTAAACCCTAATGCCCTCAATTGTTCGCGACCATCGTCTGTGATCTTATCTGGACCCCAGGGTGGCATCCAGACCCAATTGATTTTCACATCACTGGTCAATGGAGCAAGAGCCTGTCGGGTTTGATCTTCAATCACGTCCTGAAGCGGGCAAGCAGCTGATGTAAGAGTCATATTGAGGATTGCAATATTGCTTTCATCGACCATTACGTCGTAGATGAGTCCTAAGTCAACAACGTTGATACCTAGCTCAGGATCTACAACGTCCTTCATCGCCTCAGTTACATCTTCTACTTTTGCGCTCATGCCACACCTCTCAATAGTGGGGAGATTCTATATCTCTTTAATTCTTGATTACTTGCTCTGTACCTGAATGGCAGCATCTTTGACTGCCATCCATCCTAGAAGAGCGCACTTAATGCGGGCCGGATATTGTGAAACGCCAGCCAGTGCAACGGCATCCTCCAAGATCGTTTCATCACCAACCTTCTTACCCTTACTTTGCATCAGATCCACGAACTCATCTGAAATAGCTTGAGCCTGCGCAAAAGTCTTACCCACCAGCAAACCACTCGCGATTGAGACACTGGCCTGAGAGATTGAACAGCCAACTCCATCCCAGGTGATCGCGGTGATCAAACCATCCCTTGCGCTGAGGTTGAGAGTAATCTCATCTCCGCAACTTGGATTGATGTGGTGAACTTGTACATCATACGTTGCAGAAAGTTTCTTGTTGAGAGGGTTCTTGTAATGATCAAGAATCACCTCCTGATATAGGGTGTCGAGATTCATTACTTAAAATACCTTTTCGCGGCATGAATGCCTTCGATCAAAGCATCATTATCTTCTATAGTGTTGTAGAGATAGAGTGATGCGCGCGTTGTTGCTGGAACACCCAGTGATCTCGTCAAAGGCCACGCACAATGGTGTCCTGTACGCACTGCAATTCCTTGACTATCTAAGAACTGACCAAGATCGTGGGGATGAATTCCATCTACGGTAAAAGAGAGTACCCCTCCACGATCTTGCATAGTCAAAGGACCAACTACAGCAACGTCTTCGATCGCTAAAAGTTTCTCCAAAAGATCAGAAGTAAGAGTATTTTCGTGATCTGCGATCACATCCATGCCAAAGTTCGACAAGTAATCTACGGCAGCACCAAGTCCCACAGCCTGTGCCATATTTGGAACTCCAGCTTCAAACTTTGCGGGAACCTGTGCCCATGTAGCCGATGTCATAGATACATCTGCAATCATCGAGCCACCTGTGAGAAAAGGTGGGAGTTCATCTAAAAGTGGGGCTCGTCCCCACATGACTCCGACTCCCGTTGGACCTACGGCTTTATGCCCAGAAAATGCCAAGAAGTCGATCTCGAGTGCCTTCACATCGACTCTCATATGTGGCACAGATTGGCATGCGTCAAGAACAACTACTGCGCCGACGGCGTGCGCAGCTTTAGCAATCTCACCTAACGGATTGATTGTTCCTAGAACATTTGATTGGTGCGTGATTGCAACAACCTTGGTTCGCTCATTAATCAGAATTGGAATTTGTGACAGGTCAAGGCGTCCTTGGGGAGTTACCTCAAACCAATGTAAAACAGCGCCAGTGCGAGCCGCCAACTGTTGCCAAGGAATCAAATTCGCATGATGTTCCATCTGGCTCACGACGATTTCATCTCCTGGTGCTAGGTGAAAACGGTTGCCGGGCAGAGCATTTCCCATCGCATATGCGATCAGGTTGATTGATTCAGTTGCACTCTTAGTGAAGATAACTTCATGACTTGCAGCACCGATAAAGGTAGCCACTTTTTCGCGAGCTCCTTCAAAGAGATCGGTTGCTTCTTCTGCTAATTGATGTGCACCGCGATGGGCAGCTGCATTGTGTAGGCGATAGAAATCGAGTTCTGCATCAATAACCACTTGTGGTTTTTGCGCTGTTGCACCACTATCGAGATAGACCAACCTCTTTCCATCGCGGATGGTGCGCGCAAAGATGGGGAAATCTTTGCGAATCTCGATCGGATTGAAGGTCATGTGTGGTGAGTCTGCGCTTAAGCGCCTACGTACTCCGCATATCCATTAGCTTCGAGCTTTTCAGCAAGTTCTGGTCCACCCTCTTCTACAACCTTGCCATTGGCAAAGACGTGAACGAAGTCAGGTTTGATATATCGCAGAATACGTGTGTAGTGAGTAATCAAAAGGACGCCGATATTGCTTGCTTCCTTCGCGCGATTAACTCCTTCAGAGACGATACGTAGCGCATCAACATCAAGACCTGAATCAGTCTCATCCAAAATTGCAATCTTTGGCTTGAGTAGTTCTAGCTGCATGATTTCGTGGCGCTTCTTCTCTCCGCCTGAGAACCCTTCATTGACATTACGAGTAGCAAATGATGGATCCATCTTCAGCGCTTCCATCGCACCTTTAACTTCCCCGACCCACTCGCGAAGCTTCGGTGCTTCCCCCCGCAGCGCTGTTGCAGCAGTACGGAGGAAATTGGAGACAGATACGCCAGGTACTTCTACTGGATACTGCATTGCAAGGAAGAGACCAGCGCGCGCACGTTCATCAACGCTCATCGCAAGAACATCTGCTCCATCGAGTGTGACAGTTCCACCAGTGATGGTGTACTTCGGATGTCCAGCAATGGAATAAGCCAGAGTTGATTTGCCCGAACCGTTAGGTCCCATGATTGCGTGAGTTTCACCGGATTTGATGGTGAGATCAACGCCCTTGAGGATTTCTACATCTCCAGCTTCAGTGGTGACGCTTACTTTCAGGCCGCGAATTTCTAGTGTGCTCATCATTATCCCCGATTAGATCTCAACAGTGACGGAGTCTCCGTCAACACTTACGCCGTAGGTGTGAATTGGTGCAACAGCAGGAGGGGTTAGTGCTTCTCCTGTGCGAAGATCAAATTCTGCTCCATGAAGCCAGCATTCAATCTTAAAATCTGTGACATCGCCCTCAGAAAGAGAGGCATCTGAGTGCGAACACGTGTCATCAACTGCGAAGACTTCATCGCCAACGCGTGCAACGCATATTGTCTTACCATTTTTTTCAACTTTGACGGGCTTACCTTGCACTAACTCCGAAAATAAAAGATCAGACATTTACTTACCCGACTTCGCAAGTTCGTCATCTATTCGAGCCATCAAACGATCTTGAATGGATTCGATGCCGATCTGAGAGACAATCTCATTGAAGAATCCGCGAACCACCAATCTGCGCGCATCGGATTCATTGATACCGCGTGACATCAAATAGAAGAGTTGTTCATCATCGAAACGTCCAGTGGTGCTGGCATGTCCTGCACCAACGATCTCTCCGGTCTCAATTTCTAGGTTTGGCACAGAGTCAGCGCGCGCACCATCTGAGAGCAAGAGGTTTCGATTGAGTTCGTAGGTGTCGGTTCCTTCTGCGGCTGCACGAATAAAGACATCGCCGATCCAGACAGTATGAGAATCTTGCCCAGCGAGTGCTCCCTTGTAGTTAACGCGCGAAGTTGCATGTGGAACAAGGTGATCTACAAACATACGGTGTTCGAAGTATTGACCGGCTGTTGCGAAATAGATACCAAGAAGTTGCGCACTTGCACCAGGACCGGCAAACTCAACTGTCGGAAGCAGTCGAACGAGCGAACCACCGACGGTGACTACGATGGAATTAAAAGTTGCATCACGATCAACGATTGTGTGATGGCGACCGGCATGCACCGAGCGTGCTCCCCACTCCTGTAGCGAGATAAGAGTGAGCTTAGCTCCAGCACCGATGTGAATCTCAAGGTCCTCACCTAGGCGAAGGTCTCCTGTGTTCTCAAGAACAACCGTTGCTTGAGAATGAGGTTCGAGAATAATCTGCACGCGTGCGAATTCAACGGCTGATTCTTCAACGCGTGTGCGTGAGAGAATGATTGGCGCGGCAATTTCAATTTCTTTGCCGATACGAAGTTGGCGAACATTGCCAGTAAAAGCGCGAATACGGTTGACGATAATGTCATCAGTCTGTGAAAGCGCATCGGCTTCCACAGTTGTGAAGGAGACTCCCTGAGGAAGATCCGCAACTGGTGCAAGCGAATCAAGCTCGATCGCTTGTGCGCTTCCATCGTGCATTCCAGCAAGGCGATTTAGAGGTGTAAATCTCCAGGCTTCTTCACGCCCATTGGGTGTGTGAAGTTCGAGGACGTTTGATTGAAGAGCACCCATTAACCAACCGCTCCTTCCATCTGTAACTCGATAAGGCGGTTGAGTTCAAGTGCGTATTCCATCGGTAGTTCACGCGCGATCGGCTCGATAAATCCACGCACGATCATTGCCATCGCTTCATCTTCATTGAGACCACGTGACATCAAGTAGAAGAGCTGATCATCACTGATCTTTGACACCGTTGCTTCGTGACCCATGGAGACATCGTCTTCGCGGATATCTACATAGGGATATGTGTCAGAGCGAGAGATTGTGTCGACCAGAAGAGCATCACACTTAACAGTACTCGCCGAATGATGTGCACCCTCTTGAACTTGAACCAGTCCACGATAAGAAGTACGTCCTCCACCACGTGCAACCGATTTAGAGATAACCGAAGATGATGTATGTGGAGCAGCGTGAACCATCTTTGCTCCAGAATCCTGGTGCTGGCCAGGACCGGCAAAAGCAAGTGAGAGAGTCTCACCCTTTGCATGTGGGCCCATCAACATGACAGCTGGGTATTTCATAGTGACCTTTGACCCGATATTTCCATCGACCCATTCCATGGTTGCACCTTCGGCACATGTTGCACGCTTTGTTACTAAGTTGTAGACGTTATTCGACCAGTTCTGAATGGTGGTGTAACGAACACGTGCACCCTTCTTGACGATGATCTCAACGACAGCTGAGTGAAGTGAATCTGATTTGTAGATTGGCGCTGTGCATCCTTCTACATAATGGATATATGAATCTTCATCGGCGATAATCAAGGTGCGTTCGAACTGACCCATATTCTCCGTGTTGATTCGGAAGTATGCCTGCAATGGAATATCTACATGCACTCCCTTTGGTACATAGATAAATGAACCACCAGACCATACTGCGGTATTCAGAGCTGCGAACTTGTTATCTCCCACTGGAATAACAGTTCCAAAATATTCGCGGAATAGCTCTGGGTGCTCACGGAGCGCGGTATCGGTGTCCAGAAAGAGAACGCCAAGCTTTTCGAGATCCTCGCGGATGGAGTGATAGACAACCTCTGATTCGTATTGCGCTGCAACGCCAGAGACTAAGCGCTGCTTCTCTGCTTCTGGAATACCTAAACGATCGTAGGTATTTTTAATATCGTCTGGCAGGTCATCCCATGTTGTGGCTTGCTTTTCTGTAGAGCGCACGAAGTATTTGATCGTATCGAAGAAGATTCCTGAAAGGTCGCTGCCCCATGATGGCATTGGCTTCTTCTCAAAGAGTGCAAGACCCTTGAGGCGCAGATCGAGCATCCACTGAGGTTCGTTCTTCTTAGCAGAGATGTCACGGACTACATCTTCGTTGATTCCACGTTTTGCTGTAGCGCCAACGTCATTCTTATCTGCCCAGCCATATTCATAATTACCAAGGCCATCGAGTTCTGGATGTGCTGTTGTCATTATTGAGCCTTTCCGGCAGTTGTTGTCATTTGTGGAATGTAGGTGGTGCAGACTCCGTCACCATGAGCAATCGTTGCAAGACGTTGCACATGTGTTCCGAGAATTCGTGAGAAAGCTTGCGTCTCTGCCTCGCAGAGTTGTGGGTATTGCGCTGCGACGTGCGCGATAGGACAGTGGTGTTGACATATCTCTTCACCGCTCCCCCGCTTTTCAACGCTTGCCGCATAACCTTGCTCAGTAAGAAAAGATGCAAGTGCATCGACTTTCTTTGCACGCTTTGCAAGGAATGGTGTTGCCTTTCGCTCGATATCTTCAGCGCGTGAATCGGCAAAGGCGGTAACGAGATGATCACCTGAATGTGCGGCCATAAATTTCAGTGCAGCTACAGCCAAGTCATCGTATGAGTGTTCAAATTGAGCACGACCTGCATCGGTCATTACGAAAACTTTGGAAGGTCTTCCGCGTCCCCTTGATGAGGAAAGGCGCGGATCGCGCGCTTCGAGAACTCCATCGGCTACCAGGAGATCAAGATGGCGACGGATTCCCGCAGGAGTCAGGGCAAGTCGCTGGCTCAGGGTGCTGGCAGTCGAAGGGCCGTTCTCCAAAATGGAACGGGCTATCGCATCGCGGGTGCGGATATCCTCCGCATGCGGGTTCTCGAATTTCACAACAGAAATGTATCGTAATTAACTAAGCGCTTCTACTCGAGTAAGGGCGTGGCTGGAATAGGCTAGCCATATGCGCCTGCGTACAGCACTTTACGGAGTTCTTCTCTTTCTGCAGAGCGCATTAGTGGTTACCGGCGGTGCGGTTCGCCTGACCGGATCAGGACTTGGCTGTCCAACCTGGCCTGAGTGCACACCAGGTTCATATACACCAGTCCCGCACCAAGCAGAGGGACAGCTTCACGCATGGATCGAATTTGGCAATCGCTTACTTACATTTGCACTTCTCTTTTCCGCCCTCAGCGTCATTGCTCACGTACTTCTGACTCGCCGTAGAGATTTGCGCCTGCTTGCTCTCGGTCAACTCATTGGAATTTTGGGTCAAGGAGTACTCGGTGGAATTACTGTTCTCACCGATCTACACCCACTACCTGTCGCTGGACATTTAATTCTTTCCATTATTTTGATTGCCGGTGCTACCTCGATTTATTCGCGTCGGCATGCGCCCATTGAAAAGGGAACAGCACCTACTCAGACAATTTCGATACTCTCGCGGGTACACATTTTTACCGCCTTTGTAGTCATTGTTTTAGGAACGCTCGTCACCGGCAGCGGTCCACATGCTGGAGATGAGAAAGCTCGGC